>NZ_JBFUJC010000018.1:0-20941 GCF_056401595.1 Paenisporosarcina sp. P4_E4_2
TTTGATGGCCAACCTCTATACGCTCGAAAAAGGAATGACCGAAGCTCAAGTGATAAATTATTACGATGAAGAGAATGCCGTCATCACCATCCCATTGAGCCTTAGAAAAACGCCGGTTGAAAATGCACAAAGTTTTTTCACAAAATACAACAAAGCCAAAACCGCTTTATTGAAAACGCAACAACAAATGGATAAAACCAAAGACGATATCGATTATTTGGAAATGCTGCAACAACAAGTCATGCAAGCATCTCCACAGGATATTGAAGAGATTCGCGAAGAACTTGCCGAACAAGGCTGGATGAAAGCCCGCATTTCGAAAAAGAAAAAGAAAGTCGTGAAACCAACACCTGAAAATTTCGTATCCTCTACAGGATTGCCAATTTCGGTAGGAAAAAATAACAAGCAAAATGATTATTTAACATTTAAAATCGCTAATAAATCACAAACTTGGTTCCATACAAAAGATATTCCTGGATCCCATGTCGTCATTCATGACAATGAACCGGATGAAACATCGATTTTGGAAGCAGCGGGACTGGCAGCATATTTCAGTAAAGCACGTGACTCTTCTTCCGTGCCGGTGGATTATACAGAAGTACGCCATGTAAAAAAACCGAATGGCTCAAAACCCGGATTCGTTATTTATTTTGAACAAAAGACGGTTTTTGTGACACCAAGTGAAGATTTAGTGAGGAACCTTCGAAAATAAGATACACGAAAGCCATCCAACAAATTGTTGGATGGCTTTTTCTGATAACTTTTAAAAGCAAAAAACACCATTCTATAGTGTATGATAAGAACGGGAAATTGGAACCAGTGAAAGCGGGAAGTACTCATGTTTCTAACAATATTTTTTTATATAATGGCCCCCCTGCTTGCTATTAACTTTGCAATAGGAGGGATTCATATGATAAATGGGAAATTTGTTGAGGAAGTAGAACAAACTTTAGAGAAGAATAGTAAACTTCGTTTGCTCAATACAATTTTCATTTTCGGGTTTTTTGTCATTCTTCTCAAAATGATTTTCCCTCTGAAAGTGGCCAATGTTTTAATAAAAATTGTTTATTTTACTTTAGGGATCTTATTCGTCATATTAGCGTTATTAATGATGTATATAATCATTACTGATGGGAATTCAATTATTTCAGAAGTCAGAAAAGATATGTAAGATTAAAAATAGGATGCCTGTGTGCAACAAGTGCACTGGCATCCTATTTTTTGAGGGATTCATTTATATGTAACTGAAATTCAGTCCGTCTTTATAGCTTCCCGTATTTCAGTTTTTCGTGCCATTCCATCAGCTTAGGTTTGTCATCGTCAGCGATTTGCTTCGCAAGAGTTGCCTCTTCGATTAATGCATCAAAGTTTGTTAAGCTGACATATGGAATTCCTGCTTCTTCAAATAATTCGTCCGCTCGTTTTAAATGATAAGTAAAAATACACACCACACCCAGAACTTCGCAACCTTGCTGTTCCAGCGCACGAACGGCCTCGATGCTGCTACCACCTGTCGAGATCAAATCTTCAACGACAATCACTTTTTGGCCAGGTACAATTTTTCCTTCAATTTGATTGCCACGTCCATGCTCTTTTGCTTTTGAACGGACATAGACCATAGGCAAATTAAGGACATCACTTACCCACGCAGCGTGTGGAATGCCCGCTGTCGCCGTCCCAGCAACTACTTCTGTTTGCGGGAAAAACTCACGGATATTTGCCGCTAAAGCTTCTGCAATTTGTATACGTACAGTTGGACTCGACATGGTCAAACGGTTGTCACAATAAATCGGTGAAGATATTCCGGAAGTCCATGTAAATGTATCTTGAGGTCTTAATTCCACAGCACCTATCGACAATAATGCTCCTGCTATTTCATGTTGCTGACTTTTCATTGTAAAACCTCCCATTGTTGTTTCACCAAATGATATGTCTCTACTGGATTTACCGATTGAGTGATGGCTCTGCCTACTACAATCAAGGAAGAACCTTCTTTACATGCCACATCAGGTGTCGCGATACGGATTTGGTCATGTTCTGAACCATCCGTCAATCGTATTCCCGGTGTTACACGCAAGAAGTCTTCCCCGCAAACTCGTTTAATGTCTGCCGCTTCCAATACCGAACAAACGACTCCATCGAGACCTGCCTGTTTTGAAAGGCTTGCATAATGACGAACAGATTCCTGTAAAGTTAAATTGATTTTCTGTTCATTTATCATTTGCTGTTCGCTTGTTGAGGTCAATTGTGTAACCCCGATAAGTAATGGTCGTTGTTTTCCTGTTGCAGTTCCCGCTTCTAGTCCTTCTAATGCACTCTCCATCATTTGCAACCCACCTGCTGCATGGACGTTCACCATATCTGCACCAAGCTTAGCAAGTCCGCGCATGGCGGATTTGACTGTATTCGGAATATCGTGCAGTTTCAAATCCAGGAAAACGTCGTGTCCCATTCCTTTTAAGTCCGTTACGATCGATGGTCCTTCTTGTAAATAAAGTTCCATGCCAACTTTGACAAACAGTTTTTCATCAAACGGCTTCAAAAAGTGGATGACCTCATTTTTTGTTGAAAAATCAAGCGCTATTATAGGGTTTTGATTGTTCATCGGTGACTCCTCCCCACTAATTCTGAGATATGATTCAGACCTAACCAATCGAGTTTCTCAGGTAATTGATCAATGATCGTCGGACAAACAAATGGATCAACGAAGTTTGCTGTTCCTACAGCTACGGCACTTGCGCCTGCCGACATGAAATCAATGACATCGTCAACCGTCGCAACGCCCCCCATTCCAATGATTGGAATAGACACTTGTTTGGCAACTTCATAAACCATACGCAAAGCTACAGGTTTGACTGCAGGACCCGATAACCCTCCAGTCCCGTTGGCAATGACAGGTCTCCCTGTTCTTGTATCCAGTCGCATTCCAATGAGCGTATTAATCATCGTTATGCCATCAGCTCCACCAGCCTCAACTGCTCGAGCAATTTCACCTATATCGGTTACGTTCGGGGATAATTTCACATAAACCGGAACTTCCGAAACTTCTTTTACGGCGGCAGTCAGTTCTGCAGCAACCGACGGATCGGTTCCAAAAGTAATGCCTCCGCATTTTACGTTCGGACAAGAAATATTCAATTCCAAAGCATGGACATTTTTTGCTTTTGATATATGTTTCGCAACTTCCACATAGTCTTCCGTCAACGTACCGGCAACATTTGCAATGATCGGCACATCATATTGCTCCAGCCACTTCAGCTCTTCAGCAATCACTTTTTCCAGACCTGGATTTTGAAGTCCAATTGCATTCAGCATTCCGGATGAAGTTTCTGCAACACGTGGTGTAGGATTTCCTARACGCGTCTCAAGTGTCGTTGCTTTGATCATAATCGCGCCAAGTTTTGATAAGTCATACAACCGAGCATATTCTTTGCCAAATCCGAAACACCCGGAAGCCGGCATAATTGGATTTTTCAATGATAATCCTGGTAATTCTATCGCTAATCGATTCATACGGACACCACCCCTGCAGGAAATACTGGACCATCCGAGCACACTTTTACATAGTCCACTTCTGTTTGATCAGTGGTTTTGCAGACACAAGCGAAACAAGCTCCAAGTCCGCAACCCATGCGTTCTTCAAACGATAGAAATCCTTTTCGATCCGGATACATATTCTGAATAGCCGCAAGCATTCCAGTTGGACCACACGTGAAGTATGATGAAAATTCGGGTTGTAATTCAGATAGCACCGTCGTGACAAATCCTTGTTGACCGTGTGATCCATCTACTGTGACAATATGCGTTTCACCAAGTTCTCGGAAGAAATCTTCGTAAAAGACAGCTTCTTTTGACTGGAAGCCAAGTACATGAATCGGTTTGACACCTTTATCAACAAGTCTTTTAGATAGTTCATATAAAGGAGGAACACCGATTCCCCCTCCAATCAACACAACTGTTTCACCGGGTGTTGCTTCCTCAACGGGAAAGCCGTTGCCAAGAGGACCCAAAATATCTATTTCTTCTCCAACCATTTTAAGCGCGAGCAATGAAGTTCCTCGGCCTTCAGCACGATAAATCATTGTGAACTCCAACACATCTCGGTCAATTGACGCAATGCTGATTGGTCTGCGGAGCAAAGGCTCATAGCTATCCGAAACACGGATGTGAACAAATTGACCCGGACTTGTCATGTCCTGTACAAGTTGGCCACTCACCGTCATTTCGAAAATATTTTGAGCGATTTCTTTATGTTTGACGATGCGCATGCGCTCTTGTTTAATCATCCAAAAACCCCCTGTGTCGGCATCTCCTCGGCTTGGAATGTCATCGATTCAATGACTCGTAACATCGCTTCTGCTGTGTCCAGCGATGTTAAGCAAGGAATTCCATTTTCTACAGACTCACGTCGAATTCGGAACCCATCACTCTCCGGCAATTTACCTTTTGTTAACGTGTTAATGACGAACTGGGCGTCTCCTTTTTGGATGTAATCCAGTAAAGTCGGACCTTCACTACCAATTTTATTAACTGTTGTAACAGGTATTCCCGCTTCTTTTAAGGCATTTGCCGTTCCTTCAGTAGCAAGAATTCTGTAACCGATCGACGTGAAGCGATTCGCAATCGATACTGCTTCTTCTTTATCCTTGTCGGCGATCGTCATCAATACTGAACCGTGATCTTTGATTTCCATTCCTGCAGCCACTAAGCCTTTATAAAGCGCTTTTTCAAGCGTGATATCTTTCCCCATGACTTCCCCGGTCGATTTCATTTCAGGTCCCAATGTAATATCCACTCGGCGCAGTTTCGCAAAGCTGAATACTGGTACTTTCACGAAAACACCTCTAGGTGAAGGCGCAAGTCCATTTGCAATTCCTTGAGAAGGGAGCGATTGTCCCAAAATTGCTTTTGTCGCAATCTTCGCCATTGGAATATTCGTAATCTTACTTAGGAAAGGAACCGTTCGGCTTGAACGTGGATTCACTTCAATCACATAAACTTCGCCTTTAGAGATAACATATTGGATATTCAGTAAACCAATGATGTTCAGGCCTTTTGCAAGTCGAGTCGTGTAATCCACGAGCGTATTCACTTGTTCGCACGTTAAATTCTGTGGTGGATAGACTGCAATCGAGTCACCCGAGTGAACACCCGCTCGTTCGATATGTTCCATAATTCCTGGAATGCATACATTTTCTCCGTCTGAGATGGCATCGACTTCAATTTCGGTACCAGTTAAATAACGGTCGACCAATACTGGATGTTCCGGACTTGCCTGAACTGCATGCTCCATGTAATGAGCAAGTTCTTCTTGATTGTAAACAATTTGCATAGCACGTCCGCCTAAGACGTATGAAGGACGAACTAGTACCGGATAGCCGATTTCATTGCCGATTGCCACTGCTTGTTCTGATGAAACAGCTGTCTTGCCCATTGGTTGTGGAATACCGATTTCATGCAGTGCACGTTCAAATTTATCGCGATTTTCTRCACGGTCCAGATCTTCCAAAGAAGTTCCCAGGATTTGAACACCACGTTCCTGCAGTTTATCCGCTAAGTTGATGGCTGTTTGTCCTCCGAACTGAACGACAACGCCTTTTGGTTGTTCCAGATCCACTATGTGCATGACATCTTCAATTGTTAAAGGTTCAAAATAAAGCTTGTCCGAGATGGAGAAATCCGTTGATACTGTTTCTGGGTTGCTATTGATAATGATGGCTTCATAACCTGCTTCTTTGATTGCCCATACAGAATGTACGGTTGCATAGTCAAACTCGACACCTTGACCGATTCGGATTGGTCCTGAACCAAGCACGATGACACTTTCTTTATCTGTCTTGATTGATTCATTTTCATCTTCGTATGTTCCGTAGAAATAAGGTGTTTCCGATTCAAATTCTGCCGCACATGTATCCACCATTTTAAAGACTGGAATCAAGTTCAGTTCTTTTCTCCAGTTGTAGATAGTCAATTCATCGCTATTCCATAATGCTGCTAGCRTTGCATCTGCAAACCCCATGCGCTTCGCCTTTTTCGCCACTTCGAAATCAAACGGATGGCTAGAAACCACTTCTTCGTACTTCACGATATTTTGAAATTTATTGAGGAAGAATAAATCGATTTGACTCCACTCATGTATGGTGTCAATCGTGACTCCTCGTCTTAAAGCTTCCCCGATGAAGAACAGTCGTTCATCACCTGCACGTCGGATACGTTTTTCAATCCATTCATCTGACATGGCATCCGCGTTTTTCAGATCTAAATGGAATTGACCTGTCTCAAGTGAACGCACGGCTTTCAGAATAGATTCCTCGAACGTTCTTCCCATCGCCATTACTTCTCCTGTTGCTTTCATTTGTGTTCCTAAATTTCGTTTAGCCGATTCGAATTTATCAAATGGCCAGCGCGGAATTTTAGTAACGACATAATCAAGCGCAGGCTCAAAGCATGCATAAGTTTTGCCGGTAACCGGATTCATCATTTCATCCAGTGTCAAACCGACAGCAATCTTAGCAGCCAGTTTGGCGATTGGGTAACCTGTCGCTTTTGAAGCCAGTGCAGACGAACGGCTTACCCTTGGATTCACTTCAATGATGTAGTAGTTGAAGCTGTATGGATCCAGTGCTAACTGAACATTACAGCCACCTTCGATTTTTAATGCGCGGATAATTTTAAGGGAGACATTGCGCAACATTTGATACTCACGGTCTGATAAAGTCTGACTTGGCGCAACGACGATGGAATCTCCTGTATGAATACCTACCGGGTCAACGTTTTCCATGTTACAGACTACGATGGCATTGTCATTGGAGTCTCTCATAACCTCGTATTCTACTTCTTTGAAGCCAGCGATTGATTTTTCAAGTAGACACTGAGTAACAGGACTGTATTTCAGACCACTCGTCACTGTTTCAAGAAGCTCTTCGTCGTTGTGGCATATTCCTCCACCAGTTCCCCCAAGCGTAAATGCAGGACGGACGATGACAGGGTAACCGATTCGTTTAACGAATGCCTCGGCTTCCTGCATGTTATGAATGATGTCACTTTCTGGAACGGGTTCGTTCAAGTCGTTCATCAGTGTACGGAATAAATCACGATCTTCCGCTTTATGAATAGCTTCCAATTTCGTGCCTAGTATTTCAATGTTCAACTCTTGCAGAATTCCTGATTCGTCCAATTCAATCGCCATGTTCAAGCCAGTTTGTCCACCTAAAGTAGGTAGAAGGGCATCTGGACGTTCTTTGCGTAAAATTCGACTTACGAAATCCAATGTAATCGGTTCGATATAGACTTTGTCCGCAATTTCAGTATCAGTCATGATAGTTGCTGGATTTGAGTTGATGAGAATGACACGATAGCCTTCTTCTTTTAAAGCTAGACAAGCTTGTGTTCCAGCATAGTCAAATTCAGCTGCTTGACCGATGACAATCGGACCGGATCCGATGACGAGAATGGTTTCTATATCTTTACGTTTAGGCATGTTTTTTTTCCCCTTTCACATTGGCGTTCATTAATTCGATGAATCGATCAAATAAGTGATTGGAATCTTCTGGTCCAGGTGATGCTTCAGGATGGTATTGCACTGTAAAAGCGGCAGCATCCAAATGTTTTAAGCCTTCCACTGTGCCGTCATTCAAGGCAGTGTGCGTAACTTTCAAACGCGTTTCTTTCAATGATTCAGGATCCACTGCATAGCCATGGTTTTGGGAAGTCATTTCCGTTTTGCCAGACTCCAAATCTTTTACTGGATGGTTTGCTCCACGGTGTCCAAATTTCAATTTGAATGTATCTCCGCCACTTGCAAGGGCAAAGAGTTGATGACCGAGGCAAATTCCGAATATCGGAATCTTCCCGATTAAATTCTGTATCATCGTGATTGCTTCTGGAACGTCTTTTGGATCTCCAGGGCCATTTGAAAGCATAATGCCGTCGGGATAAATTGCCATGATTTCTTCAGCAGTTGTGTTATACGGTACAACGACCACATCACAGTCCCGTTTGTTCAGTTCACGCAAAATCCCATGTTTCATTCCGAAATCGACGAGTACTACACGCTTACCTCGTCCAGGACTTGGATAAGGACGTTTCGTTGACACTTGTTTCACTTGATCGGTCGGGAATATCGTATTCTTTAATCGTGCGACTACTTCTTCCACTTGTACATCAGCACCCGCTTCACTGATATGGCCTTTTACCGAACCAAATTCACGAATAATTCGCGTCAGTTTACGTGTATCCACTCCTTCAATGCCGGGAATGTTTTTCACTACGAACAAGTCATTGAGTGTCGCATCGCTTCTGAAGTTGGATGGTGTGTTTGCCAGTTCACGGACAACCATTCCTTTGATTGCCGGTTCGATTGATTCAAAATCATCTCGATTTATTCCGTAATTGCCGATCAATGGATAAGTCATCGTAACAATTTGACCGCAGTAAGATGGGTCCGATAGAGTCTCCTGGTAGCCTGTCATACCCGTCGTGAAAACGACTTCTCCTTCACTGGCATTCAAACTTCCGAATGCAGTTCCATTAAACACATCTCCAGTTTCTAAAATGAGGCTTCTTTTCATCATTATTTCTCCTCCTGCCAAATTACATTACCTTCAAACATCGTCATAACCGGCCAACCGGTACATGTCCAATTTTGGAACGGTGTATTTTTTCCTTTTGACACAAATGTTGCAGTTTCAATATTTTGTTCTCTCGACAAGTCAATGAATACTAAGTCCGCTGATTCGCCCATATGCAGACGACCATAAGGCAGTCCGAAAACATCTGCCGGTTTTCTCGTCATCCATTCAACCAATTGAGCTAACGTCCATTTTCCACTTTTCACAAAATGGGTATACAGCAGCGGGAAAGCTGTTTCCAATCCGACGATTCCAAATGGTGCTTGTTCCATGCCGTTGCCTTTTTCCTGTTCTGTATGAGGGGCATGATCTGTGGCGATAAAATCAAGTGTCCCATCTTCCAATCCTTCGATTAAAGCTTGCAAATCTTCTTTAGCTCGCAGTGGTGGATTCATTTTCCAGTTCCCATCGTTTCCTGGAATGTCGTCTTCACATAATAGTAGGTGGTGTGGACTGACTTCAGCAGTTACTCGAACCCCAGCCTTTTTGGCATCTCTGATTACTCGGACAGATTCTTTCGTACTTACGTGGCAAACATGATAGTGTGCCCCTGCTGCTTCAGCTAGTAAAATATCTCTCGCAATATGCACAGATTCCGCGATGGATGGAATCCCTTTAAGACCCAATTCTTTATTTTTCGTCCCTTCGTGCATGACGCCTGAGTAAATCAATGTATTGTCTTCGCAATGGGCAACAATCGGCATATTCAGCTTCGCTGCGTCCTTCATTGCTTCAAACATCATGCCAGCCTGTTGTACACCTACTCCATCATCCGTAAAAGCAAATGCACCATGTTCTTTCAAGGCAGCCAGATCTGTTCGTTCTTTCCCGGCTTCTCGAATCGTAATCGAGGCATAAGGCAGTACACGAATCACTGCATTCTCCTCAATCAGACGGTTGACATGACTTAGATTTTCTACCGTATCCGGTACTGGTCTAGTATTTGGCATTGCGCAAATGGTAGTGTAACCGCCTTTTGCCGCGGCATGTGTACCCGTTTGAATCGTTTCTTTTTGCTCGCCACCCGGCTCGCGTAAGTGGACATGGACATCGATGAATCCTGCAGAAACGAAATGTCCTTTGCCATCTATGATTTCATCCGCTTCTGGTGTTGCTTTTGGATTCACTTCTATAATGCGTCCATTGTCGATCAGGATGGATCCCTCCATCAATTCGTTATTGTCATTGAGCAATTTAATGTTTTCTATGAATTTTTTCATCATGATCTCCCCTTCAAAACGGATTCCAGTATGGCCATGCGTATGAACACACCGTTATGCATTTGTTTAAATATGCGTGATTTTTCACTTTCCACTAGCTCGTCTGCTATTTCCACATCCCGGTTAATTGGAGCAGGATGCATGATGATGGCCGTCGGCTTCAATTTTTCATAACGTGATTGAGTCAAACCATATGTTTGATGATATCTTTCCTTTGAAAAATCAGACTGGGTATCGTGCCGCTCATGTTGCACTCGTAAAAGCATCACTACATCCGCACTCGGCAGTATGTTGTCCCATGTGTTTGCTGCATCGAAGTTGCCTTGCCATTCAGGGGGACAAAGGAACGTGACATGAGCACCTAATCTTGTCAGCGCTTCCGCATTCGATTTGGCTACCCGACTATGTCCAATATCCCCAACGATTGCTATTTGTAGCCCTTCAAACTTTCCAAACTCTTGTTGTATGGTAAAAAGATCAAGCAAACATTGAGTAGGGTGCTGACCCGAGCCATCTCCACCATTGATGATCGCTACGTTGACTCCATCTAGTAGCCCTTCATAGAAACCATCTTGTTCATGCCTTATGACCACTGCATCCACACCGATTGCTTCTAATGTTTTTACTGTGTCGTATAAAGTTTCACCTTTTAGCGTGCTCGATGTTCCTGCTTCGAATGGAAGTACGTTCAGTCCAAGTTTCCGCTCTGCCATCTCAAAACTCATTTTTGTTCGTGTACTCGGTTCAAAAAATAAATTCGCTACTGTGTATTGTTTAGTCCAATCAGCGGAAACTTGCTGTTGAAATTGTGATGCACGACTTAATATCGTTTGTATGTCTGTATTGTTTAGGTCTTTCATGCTTAATAGATGCTTCACTTTTATAGCCTCCCGTATTTCTTAAAGAAAACCTCTCAACAAGTGTTGAGAGGCTGTAGGGGTACCTTCAAGCAAAGATCCATGTTGTCACGGAGCTCTACCAGTTGGTTTCCCTTTTCCTGCCTCTCTGGACTAGGTATTAAAAGGATGTTGTATTTGATTTATCTTCCAATGAATCGATGGCTTCTTGCGGTTTACCTGGTAGCACTAAGTTTAGTAGAACACCCACCAAGGCAGCCAATGCCATTCCACCGACTTCAAACGTTTCGGTGAAGTGTAATTTCGCTCCTCCAATCCCGATTACCAGGATGATGGATGAAATGACCAAGTTACGCTTGTCTCCAAAATCAATCTTGTTATCAACCAACATACGCAGACCTGAGGACGCAATAATCCCGAAGAGCAAAATCGAAATTCCGCCAAGCACTGGAGTTGGAATCGTTGCAATGAGTGCCATGACTTTGCCGAAGAATGAAAAGACGATAGCAAGAATAGCCGCTCCCCCAATGACATACACGCTGTATACTCGGGTAATCGCTAGCACTCCGATGTTTTCACCGTAGGTTGTTTTCGGAGGTCCTCCCAACAGACCGCTGATGAAAGTACCAAGACCGTCACCGAGCAATGAACGATGAAGTCCTGGCTCTTTTATGTAATTGCGGTTTACGATTTTCCCTAAAACCAATTGATGACCGATATGTTCTGAAATGGTCACAATCGCGATTGGTACCATCAACCAAAGCAATGTCGGTGTGATGATAAATTCATAGTGTACTCCGGGAATCAGGAATTCAGGAGCTGACAACCAGTTTGCTTTTGTTACTGGTTCGAAGTTGACAATACCGATAATCAAGGAGTACACGTATCCAACGATGATTCCGATTAGAACCGGCATTAAGCTGATGATTCCTCTGAAGAACAATGTCGCGACAACGGCTGCAGCCAATGTCACCAAAGCAGCAGAGAAGTGCAACATGCTGTATTCTTTTATTCCGTCCAAATCCGGATCGATGTTCATCGCCATATCGATGGCAACAGGAGATAATGCCAAGCCGATAACTATGATCACGGGCGCAACCACGATTGGCGGTAAAATTTTCATAATCCATTTATAGCCTGTTTTCCAAATTATCAAAGACACGATAAAGTAGACGATTGCGACGAATAGACTGCCAACCATGGCACTTCCGATTCCACCTTCCTTTGTAGCCATTTGAATCGGTAAGATGAAGGCAAATGAAGAACCTAGATAAGCTGGAACTTGAAATTTCGTTACAAACATAAAGATCAGTGTCGCAATACCGCTAGTCAATAACGCAATCGCTGGACTTAGACCAACCAATTGTGGAACCAGTATTGTCGCCCCAAACATGGCGAACATATGTTGGATACTTAGTGTTGTCAACTTACCTGCTGAAGGCCTATCATGTATGTCCAAAATTGTTTGTGTGTTTGCCATCCCATTCTCCTCCAATCATCTATTCGTAAATTGTTACACTGTCTTCATGATCTGTTTCCTGCAAACGGACCACGATTCTTTCCAAGCTTGCCGTCGGGATATTTTTCCCGACATAGTCTGCGCGTACTGGCAATTCCCGATGACCCCGATCGATTAAGACTGYCAATTGAATTTGTGATGGTCTTCCCAAATCCATGACCGCATCCATTGCGGCTCTTACTGTTCGGCCAGTATACAATACGTCATCAACCAAAATCACTTTCTGGTTGGTCACAACATGTTGAATATCCACTTGTTGAACGAGTGGCTCTTTGTTTTCAGTTTTCATGGATAGGTCGTCTCTATATAAGGTAATATCCAGCTCGCCTGCTTTGATTGACTTTCCTTCAATTTTTTCAATTTTGGCAGCTAGCCGATTCGCCAAATAAGCGCCTCTAGTTTTGATGCCGACGAGAATGCAATTCTCTATTCCTTTGTTGCGTTCAATAATTTCATGAGCAATCCGTGTCAATGCACGGTTAATTGCTTGTTCATCCAAAATATTCGCTTTTTCAACCATTGCAGATTCTCCTTTAATTAGAAAAGCGTAAAGCGTCATTCTCGGGCTGCCGCTTGTAGCTAGTCATTATTTTTCGCAAAATAAAAACCCTCTCGTCCGAAAATGGATGAGAGGGTGTGAATGCAGAAAATTAGGCGTATAGTAACACACAGCATGTGTTTTTATACGTTCACTGTTACCTTCTCAGCCTCTCTGGACTGTTTTTAAAGGTGTTCTATTAAATTTTGTATTGTTTAGGAATTTCGAGTATGAGCTTTGAATTGCGCTCTACACTTTTTATAAGTATAGATTTACTTTTCTTTGCTGTCAACATCTGATTTCATTTCTTCTAGCAAAGCCTGGAACTCTACAGGCAACGGCGCTTCAAATTCCAAGTACTCTTCCGTACGAGGATGAATGAAACCTAGAACCCCGGCATGCAACGCTTGACCGTCAAAATCAATCGTTTTTTTCGGTCCATACTTAGGGTCACCTGCAAGCGGGAAACCAATGTATTTCATATGCACACGAATCTGATGTGTACGGCCTGTTTCCAGACGGCACTCAACCAAAGTGAAGTTGCCAAAGCGTTCCAAAACACGGAAATGCGTTACGGCATGTTTACCTTTATCAATGACAGCCATGCTTTGACGATCACGTGCATCACGTCCGATTGGTGCATCAACAGTTCCTTTGTCATGTGGAATATGCCCATGGACTAAAGCTGTATATTTTCGAGTAACTGTCTTTTTCACCAATTGATCTACTAATGATTCATGCGCTTTATCATTTTTTGCAACCATTAATAAGCCTGAAGTATCTTTATCGATACGGTGTACAATTCCTGGACGCATAACACCATTAATACCTGACAAATCCTTCACTTGATGCATCAAACCATTTACAAGTGTTCCTGAAGTATGGCCAGGAGCAGGATGTACGACCATGCCGCGTGGTTTATTCACCACTAAAACATCTTCATCTTCATAAACGATTTCAAGGTTTAAGTCTTCTGCTTCGATATCCAGAATTTCTGCATCCGGTACAGTAACATTAATAACATCATTTGGTTTTACTTTGTAATTCGATTTTGCTGATTCGCCGTTGACCAGAACCGCTCCATCTTTCAGCCAAATTTGAATTTGACTGCGAGACCAATCCGCTTCAAGTGTTGCCAATGCTTTATCGATTCGTTCACCTTTTTGTTGTTCTGAAATCTTATACGTAAAATCTTCCATCTATTCACCTTTTCTCTTTGCAGCTTTTTCTGCTTTTTCTTCAAAATACAATACGACGATGAGCATAATCACGCCGATGGTTAATGCTGCATCAGCAACGTTAAAAATCGGGAATTCATAATTAATGACCGGGATAAGAACGTCAGCAAAATCCACTACTTCACCACGGAACACACGATCAATAAAATTCCCAAGAGTACCACCCAGTAAAACCATCAAACTTAATTGAAAGTATGGCTTTCCTTTTGCTTCTTTATGAAAGTAATACAAAATACCAATGACCACGACGATGGTGACGATTGTAAATAGCCACATCTGCCCTTCCAACATTCCCCACGCCGCTCCACGATTGCGATGGGAAAGTAAAGCAAATGTAGGGTCCATTAAGACAATTCGTTCACCTAGCTCCATATTTTTTACAACTAACCATTTTGTCCATTGATCAATCGCCACAACGGCAATTGCTACTAAATAAAAAATGTACACGTATGTTCCTCCGTTACGCAAGTATCTTAGCTAGTTTAACACATAACATGAACAGACAGAAAGAGCTGCCCRAAAAGGGCAGCTCTTTCAAATGGAGGATTACTTTGTCCGGCTATGTTCGAAAGCCAGCTCCTCCTATATTTTATACGTAATATTTTTCTACTACATCTGCACATCGTGGACATAATGTTGGATGTTTTTCGTTTTCTCCCACCTTGGAAGAAATCGTCCAGCATCGTTCACATTTTTCACCTTGTGCTTTAGTAACGACAACAGAAGAAACTTCAAGGTTTAAAGCATCCGCTGGTGCATCTTCTTTTGAACCTGCAAGTGTAAAGTCCGACACGATAAAGAATTGTGCAAAGTCCACTTTGCTTGCATCAAATGCTTCCACTAATTCTTTTTTCACATAAAGCGTAACTTTTGCTTCAAGTGACTTACCGATAACTTTCGCATTACGCGCTCCTTCCAAAGCTTTCAATACATCGTCACGTACCAGCATCAATTGTTGATACTTCGTACGTAAACCTGCAAATGAATCATGAGTTGTCGCTTCAGGGAAGTCAGTCAGTTGTACACTTTCTTCTGTTTCTTGTGTCATGAAGACCCATAGCTCATCCGTCGTATGCGGTAAAATTGGTGTTGTCACTTTCAACAATGCGATCAAAGTATCGTACATGACAGTTTGCATCGCACGACGATGTGAATTGTCTTCACCTTCGATATAAACAACATCTTTTGCAATATCCAAGTAGAATGAGCTCAAATCAGACGATACAAAATTGTTTACAGCATGGTAAACGCTTGGGAAGTCATACTTGTCATAAGCTTTGCGAACAGTTTCGATCAAATCTTGCAGTTTCATGAACATGTATTGATCTACTTCACGTAAATCTTCATAAGCAACGCGATCGGTCTGTGGATTGAAGTCCGATACATTCCCATGAAGGAAACGGAAGGTATTACGGATTTTACGGTAAACTTCAGCAACTTGCTTGAAATTCGAGTCCGTTACGCGAACGTCCGCAGTGTAATCGACAGATGCTACCCATAGACGAAGAATGTCAGCACCTAGTTGATTCATGACTTTAGCAGGGTCGATTACGTTTCCGATCGACTTACTCATCTTGCGCCCTTCTCCATCAAGTGTGAAACCATGACTCAATAATCCTTTGTACGGAGCGTGGCCGCTGATGGCAACACTTGTCGTTAACGAGGAATTAAACCATCCACGATATTGATCCGATCCCTCCAAATATAAGTCAGCAGGATACGAAAGATCTTCACGCTCATCAAGTACAGCTTGGTGAGAAGATCCTGAATCAAACCAAACATCCATAATATCCGTTTCTTTTGTGAAGCGGCCGTTTGGACTATTTGGGTGTGTGAATCCTTCTGGAAGCAAGTCTTTCGCTTCACGTTCGAACCACACCGTTGAACCGTGTTCACGGAACATTTTTGAAACATGGGCAATCGTTTCTTCTGTTAAAATTGGTTCTCCATCTTCCGCATAGAAGACAGGGATTGGAACACCCCATACACGTTGTCGTGAGATACACCAGTCTCCACGGTCACGGACCATGTTGAAGAGACGAGTCTCACCCCATGCTGGAGTGAATGATGTATCCTTAATTGCTTTTAATAATTGGTCGCGGAATGCTTCAACTGAAGCAAACCACTGAGCTGTTGCACGGAAAATAACCGGCTTTTTAGTGCGCCAGTCATGAGGTGCCGAGTGTGTAAAGAATGTAAGTTTTTCTAATGCACCAGCAGCATCCAAAGCTTCTGTGATAACTTTATTGGCTTTATCATAGAATAACCCTTCGAAGCCAGGTGCTTCAGCAGTCAATACGCCACGGTCATCGATCGGTGAAAGTACTTCAAGTCCATACGCTTTACCAACTTGGAAGTCTTCTTCCCCGTGTCCAGGAGCTGTATGAACACATCCAGTACCGCCCTCGTCCGTTACATGGTCCCCGAGCATTACAAGCGAATCACGATCATATAAAGGGTGTTTGGCTACCATGCGATCCATTTGTTCACCTTTTAACGTCTGAACAATCTCATAAGAATCCCATTCAAGCGCAGTTACCACAGTCTCCAGTAATGCTTTTGCTACAAGGTAGCGCGTTGATGCAACTTCCACAATTACATAGTCGAATTCCGGATTGACTGAAATTCCAAGATTAGCTGGAATTGTCCAAGGTGTAGTCGTCCAAATAATAATTTTAGTACCTTCAGCAACTACGCCTTTACCATCTGTCACTTCAAAACTTACGTAGATAGAAGGAGATTTTTTGTTCTGGTATTCGATTTCAGCTTCTGCTAAAGCAGATTCACTTGATGGAGACCAATAAACTGGTTTTAAACCTTTATAGATATAGCCTTTACGTGCCATTTCACCGAACACTTCAATTTGACGGGATTCATACGCTGGTTTCAATGTCACATATGGATTTTCCCAATCACCTTGCACACCAAGACGTTTAAATTGTTCACGTTGACGGTCAATTTGTTCATAAGCATATGTTTCACACAAGTTCCGGAATTCTGCTACAGTCATTTCTTTGCGATTGACACCTTTATTCGTTAAAGCTTGCTCAATCGGAAGACCGTGCGTATCCCAACCAGGAACATACGGTGCATAATAACCAGTCATAGATTTGTGTCGTACAATCATGTCTTTAAGCACTTTGTTCATAGCATGACCCATGTGAATATCGCCGTTCGCATATGGAGGACCGTCATGTAAAATGAAACTCGGGCGGTCTTTGGTACGCTCCAGTACTTTTTCATAAAGTTTCATTTCATTCCATTTTTCTTGCATCGCCGGTTCACGTGTAGGTAAACCACCGCGCATTGGGAACTCAGTTTTTGGCATCAATAACGTATTTTTATATTCCAATTAAAAAACCTCCTTTTAATGTGACAAGCGCAATGCTTGCAGGGACAATCAACTTAAACTAAACAAAAAAACTCCTCATCCCAATGAAGGGACGAGAAGTTATAACTCGCGGTACCACCCTAATTGCAACATGAAGAAGTTGCCAGCTTAGATCACGTTAACGGTGTGAATCCGAAATCACTTACAAAATCAAGTTCAGCGATTTTACTCAAGAGTGATTTTCATTTGATTGCCGCCTGTCCGGGCTTCCACCATCCCCGGATCGCTTTTCTGTGCTTTCAAACTACTGTCTCTTTCAGCGTATTAATATAAAATAATGTGTATAGTTTCACTATGTCTAGCTACAAACGCCTGCTATATAGACGTTCTTCGCTTTTCTTATAATATGTAGATATTATAGGGAATGATTCCATAATCGTCAAGCTGTGCTTAGTCTTCTTTTGAATCCATTCTTTCCAGCTGAGTTGTGTCCACTTCATATTGCATCAAGTGATCCCAATCATCAGTGTTAATTAAATCAAGTTGTGCTTCCACCAACATTTTGAAACGATTACGGAAAACTTTTGATTGCTTTTTCAAATCTTCGATCTCGAGGGCAATGCGGCGAGCTTTCGTCAACGCTTCATTTACGATACGGTCCGCATTTTTCTCAGCTTCTTTAACAATTAACTTTGCTTCTTTTTGAGAGTTTCGACGTACTTCTTCTGCAGCTTCTTGTGCAACCACGATTGACTTCTGAAGTGTCATTTCAATAGTTGTGAAATGGCCAACTCGCTCACTTGACGACTTCAATTTCTCTTCCAATTCTTTTTTATCTTTGATTAGAAGTTCGAAATCTTTAATCACTTGGTCCAAAAATTCGTTGACTTCATCTTCATTATAGCCTCGGAACCCCCGACCAAACTCTTTGTTATGAATATCTAGTGGTGATAGCGGCATTTCAAAAATCTCCCCTTTACTTACTGCATCATTTCCCACTATTATACCGTTCATTGTGGTTGATGACATCAATAATTCGAATTTTCTTGAATATATTTCACGAATTTTGTTCGATTCGCCCTATTTGTAGTCGTATTTTGTCTTTCTTTGTACGTCCTTCAATCATGCCAATCCGAATTCTCCCATAGCCCCTAATAGATAGCAAATCGGATTCATGCAGTTCGAATGATGGTTGTTCGCGAACAGTCCAGTTCACTTTCACTTTTCCGCCATGAACCAACAGCGATGCTTTCTGTCTGGAAACATTAAATAGAGAAGCGATGATGGTATCAATTCGCATTGAGCTTACCGTATGCGTTTCCTCCACCCAAACATCCTGGTTTTCTAGATAGGAATGATCAGGTTGCAGTTCTTCAACATGAACTTTGGCTTTGCCAATGGAGGTAAGATGCATCCGCACAAAATCTGCAACTTCCGAAGCTACCGCAAATTCAATTCGATTGTCGTCAACGCGAATATCTCCGAATTTTGATCGATCCAATCCTAATGACATAAGGGAGCCTAAAACATCGGGGTGCTCAATGTTGATGAATTTCGAAGGGTATTTAATCGAAAACATTGTGATGTCATAGTCATCATCAGTCGCAGCGAAATATGAAGGGGAAATAAGCATACGTTTTCTTTCAGCTTCCGGAAATTCACCAAAAGCCGTCGTTAACACATCTCCATTCTGACCGRTAAGGGCATGTACGATAAATTGCTGTCTTGGATCTAAAAAATCAGTCAACTTTGGCGCATAGCGATCCTGTGTCTCCCTAAGCCATCCGCTGACTTGTTCGATAAATGATTGTTCGTCTTTACGGAAATGTTGCAAAACTTGTTCCATCTTTGCTCTTCCTTTCAATGGTCAAAAAAAGCCCCACGAAAGTGAGGCAATCTGTTAGACAAGTCCACTTAAAGTTGCCAATCCTCCACGTGCGAGGTTTAAAACAAGTATAGCCACAATTGGCGATACATCAATCATTCCAAAAGGTGGGATAAAGCGTCTGAACACTTCTAAGTACGGTTCGCATATTTTTTCAAACATCCGACCGATACTCGATTCTTTCACACTTGGTACCCAAGACATGAAAATATAGATGATCAGTAAAATTGAATACACATAAATTGCTTCATTAAGTATATAAATTACAAAATCCATAAGTACTAATTACACCTCAATTATTGTATGTCATCATAAAAGTAGTCGGAAATGGCTCCAGCCACTTCAACGGTATCGGGTGCACACAAGAAAATATCGGTGCCAATTCGCTGAATATCTCCGCCTAAAGCATACACGGTTCCACTTAAAAAATCCACAATCCGAATTCCCTGATCTTTATCGATACGTTGTAAATTGACCACAACTGCACGTTTGTTTTTCAAATGCTCCGAAATATCTTGTGCTTCAGCATACACCCGTGGTTCCACCAAGATTACTTTTGAAGATTTTTGTAAGTTTTGGAGGCTCACAATGTTTGGCGTTGTATTTGACTCTGCTTGCACAACTCTTCTTTCCTTTGTCGTTTTGCGAACAGTCGGTTGAGGCATTGGCTGAGACTCTTTTCTGCGTTCATTCGTTGTTGGAATTTCTTCTTCTTCATCTAAGTAAAAAAAGTTTTTGAATTTATTTTTCATACTCATGTAAGATCCTCACTTTCATCTCCGACTAGTGCTGTACCGATTCGGACGTATGTGGCGCCTTCTTCTATTGCGATTTCAAAATCATTCGACATACCCATAGATAATTCTGTACAAGGTGCATGTACATAGCCTTTGCTGGCTATATTCATTTGCATGTCCTTGAGAGATTTAAAGACATTGCGAATCACTTGTTCATCAGACGTATTTGGTGCCATAGTCATTAATCCAATGATGCGTATTTGATGATGGTCACTTAAAGATTCAATGAATGAATGAACATCCCTCAATTCAATTCCATGCTTAGCTTGTTCACCGGAAACATTGACCTGAACAAAGCAATCAATCTTTTGGGTTACCCTTTTTTGAATTTCGTCAGCTAGGCTCATTCGATCCAATGAGTGCAAAACCTGAACATTGTTTATGACTTGCTTAACTTTGCGTGTTTGTAATGAACCGATATAATGCCAGATTGCGGGCGTGTCAATTTCAGCTTGTTTTGCCAGCAAACCCTCCGGACGATTTTCTCCAAGATGATTAAGTCCTGCATATAGGGCTTCCTGCGTTCTCTCTACAGTAACAGATTTAGTGACTGCTATAATATGAACATCGTTGATAGAACGATTGGCACGGGCACATGCCTGACTGATTTGCTGTTGTATTTGTTGAAGTTTACGCTGTATTGGCATTTTTAGAAGTTCCTAACTTTTTGATATGGGTATTGTCTATATATTGTACCAATCAAGCGTTGAATATTCAATGCTTATCCCTGTTCAGAACCTCTGGACTGAACGATGACAACATCTTTACCAATGACTTTAATATCTGATAATCTGATAACAATTGTTGGACGATTGCCTGAAAACAAWTCTAGCATCTTTTTCGGTTCTGCCAGGAAAAAAGATTCAATCGTTCCATTTTCTTTTGAAATTCTGGCGTCATTAACGAAGCCGAGCATGCGGCCATCA
>NZ_JBFUJC010000019.1:0-20504 GCF_056401595.1 Paenisporosarcina sp. P4_E4_2
GTCCAGTGCCACTTTGGCCTCCGCCAGGCAATGTTCCACCCGGTCCGGTTCCACCAGTGCCACCTTGGCCACCGCCTGTAGATGAACCATCGCCACCTGAAGGTCCTTGTCCCCCAGTAATCGGAGTTCCCGTTTGCAGCCAGCCATTATATGGATTCGGTATAAAATTTGGCGTAATGAAGGAACCATTCGAACTTGGTTGACCCGAAATAATTGGTTGTCCAGATACGGATGAATTACCACCTTGAACCGCTTGTCCAGGCGCAATTGCCTCGCCGGGTCCATTAACTTCACCAGGCGCAATAAACTGACCACCTGTAATTGGGCTTCCGCCTGTTATAGGAGAACCTGGATTTATTGGTGTTCCTGGCGAAATGAACGAAGCCAACATAATCGACGGCCCGGCAGTCCAAAACAAAATGAATGCAATCATGCTTATGGCAAAAAACTTTTTACAGATACTTTTATTCATTCATGCGCCTCCTGTTTATGGAGTATTTGATAGATATGTTTCCTCTAATGCCTTGATAGCCTCAGAATAATTCATCTCGTTCATCGCTTTTAACTCATCCCGTAATTTGTCATATTCCTCTTCAATCCAAATATGGTAATTATTATTTTTCTCTTTCAAATAATCGTGGCTTTCCTGCGACATCTTATCTTCATCCTGGAACAAATAAGTAAGTGTAAAGCCTACTAGTTGACCTTCATCGACATATTTACCGAATTCCTTTGAATGGTAAACGAATATATCCAATGAGTTATTTGTTCTTTCATAACCAAGATTACCTTCAGTTGACGTCTTCCATTGTTTCCACTTTTCAGCGACCTTTGAAGCTTGATCAAGTTCCTCTTGAAGCCCTGCGGCATTTTGGACATCCTGATATGTTCCTTGAGTTACGTCGGCAATTGACTTTAATTGCTTTTGCCCTTCATGATCAACATTAAATCCTATTACATTGACGATTGGAGTGATATTCGAATCATATAATTTTTTCGCAGCTTCTATAGGGTCATCGTCACATGTAGAAACTCCATCACTCACTAAGTAAACAATATTGGTATTCTTATCACCTGTATAAGAAGCCAAATCCTTTTGGGCTTCATTCAAAGCAAGCTGAATGGGTGTCCATCCTGCAGGTTTAGCTTTTGCCAATGCCTGATCGAATCCAGCCTGATTATATTTCCCAATTGGATAAATAAGTTCACTACTATTACATGAAAGCTCTTTGTCTGCTTTGTTTCCTGTACCTTCTTGACCGTAGATACGCAATCCAACATTCGCATTTTCAGGGAGTCCACTCACAAAATTGGTGATAGCAGATTTTGCAGCATCCATTTGCGTCTGTCCCCCTGCCTCTTTACCCATACTTCCTGAAGCATCAAGAATGACCATTACATTCAAATTCTCTTTGAACTGCATACGTGGATCTTCCACGTCAGGACTTCCCAGTGATTGAAACTTCAATTCCTCAATGATATCTTCAGGACCTTTGAAATCCTCCTGAAATACAGCAAGAATTTCACTATAATAATTGTCCAGTTCTTCCTGACTTGGTTCATTTGAAATATCAGGCAAATCCTTTGTTAATTCATCAAGCTTTTTCCGATCCTCTTCGTTTAAAGATGAGAGAAAGGGGCCAGTATATCCTACTGGCAAATTTGCTAATTCATCTAAAGTTGTAGGAAGAGGCTTTACTTCTACCTCTTCTTTTTTCTTTTGACTATCGGTTGTTTCTGATGGCTTTTCTGCACCTACTGATTTATCGCTTGTTATTTTTTCACCTGGTACTATTCCTTTACCAGCATCTTTTTCATCTGTACATGCTGAAAGGAATAGACCAAGACAACATAAAATTAATAAGTTTTTAAAACGCATGAGTTTCCTCCAAATCAATTAGTTTCCGACCATAGTGCTGATTTTATTAATAATTTTTCCAATCAGACCCGATATGGCGCCTTGTTGTTCTCCTACAGCAGTTGAAATAATCCCTAATACTAAAATCAATAATGCTGCTAGCCCCAACCATTCAAGTGATTGTGCACCTTTTTCGTTTTTCACCGGTTCTACGATATTCATCCATGCGTTCATTAATAAGTTTTTCATTTTGTTTTCTCTCCTTTGAGTGTGTGTTTTTATTGGAATAAATCAAAAATACCTTTGTTTTGGTTGAACATATTTATCATCATCAAGCCGCCGATCAATACGAGTGCAGATGG
Organism: Paenisporosarcina sp. P4_E4_2; assembly: GCF_056401595.1. Classification (NCBI taxonomy): domain Bacteria; kingdom Bacillati; phylum Bacillota; class Bacilli; order Caryophanales; family Caryophanaceae; genus Paenisporosarcina; species Paenisporosarcina sp. P4_E4_2. The sequence continues at coordinate 2,221 of NZ_JBFUJC010000019.1, forward strand.
CAATATGAGAAACGTCGTAACGAGTGTTACTTTTGGTGAAGCCTTCGCCGCCTTCTCTTTAATCATCTCTTTCTTCAACTTTCGCATTTCTTCGGCTTGTTGTTTGAAAGTATCTGCAATTGGTACACCCAATCGCTCGCCTTGAATCAAGGACTTTATCAATATTTGAAACTCTTTTGAATCATTACGGACAAGTAACGTCCGATAGGCTTCCGCTCGCGGTACACCAACGCTGATTTCCTGAATGAATCGTCCGAATTCCTCTTTCACTGGTCCTTCAAAATACGGAACAATGTCACGAATTGCTTGATCCATCGCGACCCCAGCCTGCAAAGTAACGCTCATCGTATCCAGAAAATCCGGTAACTGATACGAAATTTCCTCCTGGCGATTTTTCGCTTTGGAGCGAATCCACATAATCGCACTCATATAGCCAAAAATCGGCAACAGGATAATCATAAATTGTGAAAAGGGCAGTAGTAGAATGAGAGATATTCCGCCTGCAAAGAATCCAACAATCATTAAAAAGATTTTCAATCCTTGAAAGCGTTCAACTGTCAGTTCATAAGGATATCCAGCCTGTATCAACCACTTTTTAACTTCCTCATTTTCACTGAAGAAATTAATGCGTTGGCCCAAATCTGCGAAATCATCAGCAAATTTGAACATCTTGGCAACCAGTTTCTCTTTACGTGTGATTTTCCGATGGAAGGTATCGTAAATAAAAAGGGATTCTTCTACTTGTTCTTTCAATGCTTTTCGTTCACGCCAGTACACATATAATGAGCGAAGGGCAATTCCAACAAAAATTATTGACAACAGTACAGATAAAGCAATAATTCCATCCATTTCATCACACCCTTATATTGGTGATTTTACGGACAATCACGAATGTTAGAATTGTACCGGTCAAGAAGAAAGCAAATAGGATGAATCCCAGTCCGGTAAATAAGGGATCCAAAAAACCATCGATAATGTTGTTCATCATCAGTACTAGAAATATCGGAATGACCGGAACTATGTAGGAAATATAACGTTGTTCTGCAGTCATCGTTTTGATTTCCTGTTTCAATAACTTACGTTCATCCAGTGTCTGACTCATTTCATCCAGAACAGCATACAAATTTCCGCCGGCTTTCTTCTGGATAAGCATAGTAGCTGTGAACAATTGAAATTCTTTATCATCCACTCGTTTTTCCATGCTGCGTATCGCTGCACCGAAGTCTATTCCAAGAGATAATTCATGCGCCAATCTTTTAAACTCTGATTTTGCTGGTTCTGCTATTTCTTGCGCTACAAGTTGAATTCCTTGATTTAGCRTCATACCAGATCGTGTAGCATTAGCCAGGATACGGCAAATTTCTGGAAGCTGTTCGACCAACAATTGTTTCTTCTTATTTTTACGCACCATGAACAATACACGGCGCCCTCCCTCTACGAGTAACAGGGCAACGAACAAACTAGCAAGCAGGTTCAGATTGAAAAAGTTTTGCAGACCAATAATTAATCCCATATATGAAACTATTAACGCTCCCAAAAATTCTGATGGCGTGARGCCAATATTTGCATCTATCAGCTTTTGTTCTAGCGCTTTTGCCGACTCGGTTTGATCGTACTTAGCTCCAATGACAACCAACACACTTTTACGACGTTCTCCATCTCGATAAAACTGTTGGACTTCTTTACGCCACTCTCGTTTTTCTTTTCGATAGCCAAGATAGAAATAAAAACCTACGATGAGCACGAGAATGGTCAGCATCGCCAGTAAGCCTTCGGTCATACGACTACACCTCGTTTCACTGGCTCGAATAACGATTCATCCATGTCAATTCCAAAGAMACGGATTCGATTTAAACATTGGGGGATTTCACCAGTCGGAGTAAAATGTCCTTCGACCTCTCCATCCTTCGTTAAACCGGTCCTTTGAAACTTAAAGATTTCAACAATCCGATGTTTGCCATCATTTTTTTGCACTTCAGAAATCGAAACGATTTTCCGAGTTCCATCTGTCAGTCGTGTTGCCTGAATAATGATGTCTAAAGCTCCGACAATGTATTCTCGAATAATAGTAGAAGGTAAATCCATTCCTGCCATGATGACCATCGCTTCCACTCGGCGCAATGCATCGTCCGCAGTATTGGCATGGACAGTTGTGATTGACCCTTCGTGCCCGGTGTTCATCGCTTGGAGCATATCAAATGCTTCGCCACTTCGAACTTCCCCAACAATGATACGGTCTGGCCTCATACGTAGCGCATTTCGTACCAAGTTTCGGATGCTGACTTCGCCTTTTCCTTCAACGTTCGCTGGTCTGGCTTCCATTCCAACAACGTTAGGTCGGTCGAGTCGAAGCTCTGCCGAATCCTCTATCGTAATGACCCGTTCTCCGTGAGGAATGGATGTTGCGATTACATTCAACAAGGTTGTTTTACCAGATCCTGTACCTCCACTGATAAGTGTGTTCATTTTGGCTCTGACAATCCCGTCTAGAAACGTTGCCATATCTTTGCTCATGGAATTAAACTGCAGTAAATCCTCCACTTTAAATGGTTCTGCTCGGAATTTCCGGATGGAAACCAGTGTGCCTGATAAACTGATTGGTGAAATAACTGCATTTACACGACTGCCGTCTGGCAATCTGGCATCTACCATTGGTGAGCTTTCGTCGATTCGTCTGCCGAGTGGTGCAACAATTCGGTCCACAATGTGCCGAACATGCTCATCATTCCTAAAGGCAATTTGTACTTCCTGAAGCTTTCCTTTTCTTTCTACATAAACTTCCTGATATCCATTGATTAGAATCTCCGTAACTTCGGGATCATTAATGAGAGGTTCGAGCGGTCCAAAACCTACTGATTCGTCTAGAATTCTAGTAATTAACAGTTCTTTATCATGCCTTGAAATAATCACTTTCTCTTCGGACATGAAAGTAGAAACATATTGTTCGATGCGTAAACGCATTTCTCCTGAAGACAACTGCGTTAGAGCTTCTAAGTTTGTGTCGCGCAATAAACGTGCCTTATAATGTTCGACTAATTCATCGACGAGGTGGTTTTCATATTCGTAAGAGGTTGGCTTTTTCTGCACAAGCTTCTCTTTTCTCTTTTCAAACAGTGAGCTCATCCCTCTTCACCTCCTATTGCTTTAATACATCTCGTGCAAACTTTCGAATATCTTTGGCAAATGGGATTAATTTACGCTCTTTCTGCACTTTTCTGACGGGCATGCCTTTATTGATATAGGGTTGTAACCCTTTAATGTCCCTGCGAATGGAAGCAGCAACCGGAAAACGTAGTACATTTTTCAAATCACTTTGCTGGACTTCGTTTTCTTTGGCCAGTTCATTCAGCACAATTTCCATGCGATTTGCCAATGAAATGCCGAGCCTTGTGCTCAGTGTCTCGAACTGCTTCAACGTTTTAAGTGCTGAAGTTTCAGGAGCTAATATATAAAATACTTTGTCTGACTCTTCTAATGCTGTAACAACCTGTGTATTCATATGACTTGGCAAATCAATTAACACGTAATCAAATGAACGTCGGCATGTACGAATCAATTTGGCAATAAACTCTTCATCAATTGATTCCGCAATTTCCGCGTCACAAGGGCTAATGAGAATTTCCAGCTTGGAATCTTCCTGCGTTTCCGAAACATTCCGGATATGACTTTCATTTAATTCCTCAACTACTGGCATTAAGTCGGCCAGCGAACGGTTTGATTCAATAGAAAAGACGTTTTCGATTCCACCGTACTGAGTGTTCAAATCGATCAAAATCACTTCCGCCGTTGACTCAAGCTTTAAAGTTTGAGCAACTGAAGAAGCAATCAATGTACGGCCACTTCCACCTTTTCCACTATAGAAAGAAAAAATCTTCCCCCGATTCCTCCCATAGGTTACAGCGGCTTCTTCCATCGAATTCTTCTTAACTTCATAGTTTTTTACGATTGTCGGGAAACGGCTGGCAAATAAACTGGCTTCATCAGGGAATACGAAGAACTCATCCGCTCCTGAACGAATGATTGAACGGAGCAATGAAAAGTCAGATTCATTGGCGACAAACAATAGCAGACATGCCGGGTTAACCATTCGAATCGATTGAACCAATTCCACAGAAGCTTCCGTTTCAAATTGAGAAACAATCACAATATCTCGCGTTTCCCGATTCATTTCGCGAATGGCTTCTGGATAATTAACCGTAGTTACGCTTTTTGAAAAACTTTCAGCGATTATTTTTAGTTGCGCCGTGCTTTGCTCCCATTCACTAACAATCAAAATATTTATATGTGATTCCATCTTGTCAGCCTCTCTTCTTTACCTTACTGTCCGCTACCTGAAGTCGTTCCTGCTGCTTTCGGTGTTTCTTTTTTTGTATTATCTTTTGGTTGTGTAGGTGCAGGCTTCGTTGCTGGAGGAGTTGCTGGTTTAGCTTCCGACTTTGGCTGTGCGGCTGCATCCTCCTGCGCTGCTTGTTCTTCAGTTTCTTCTAGAGGCAGGCTATTTTGACCAACATTAGCTTTTAATATTCGAATATGATCAGCATAATTTTGCATATGTATTAGTTTAGGTGCTTGTTCAGCTGTCACTTCGACTGAAATCCCTCTCATGCCATCTTTATTACCTAACGCCCATCTTACTACCACATCTTTCATGAACATGGTCGTTTTGTGGTCGCCATTATTATCAGTCGATACAACAATATCCACTCGATCTAGAGTTTCGATTACTTGGTCAAATTGAATTTTTTCTGAGCTATTTAAGCTGACCAACCGATTATTTTCATTTTGAAGTGTTGTAGCTGGTTTGATCATGCTTTTGGTGATGATATCCCCTTCCTTGAGAGGCAGGACGGAAACTTGGTACTGCAGTTCTTCGAACGATGTAATATGAGAATCTTTAACTACAAACTTATTTGGAATTTCCATAACGGTTACTTGGCTTTCCTGAATTACTTCTCGAGAAAGAATCTCTCCATTAGCCACATAAATTTTTGTCATTGCTCCTAATTCGGAATTTAAGTCTTTAACTTTCTGAAGGACCATATACCCAGTGGCGGCCGCTAAAATAAAGGCCAAAATAAAGAATACAGCCGCACGCCTTTTTGCCTCTAACATTCATTAATCCCTCTTTTCAAAATGGTTTCTTTTATACTTTTAGGTATAATCCTTCATTGAATACCTCAATAGTCATATATTATTTACCATTTACTTTCCCGTAATGTCAAAGTTGGATAATATTCCCAATACCTTTTCGTAGTTCCCTTGTACCGTGTAAATAAACCTATTTCACGATATTTATTTTTACCTAATCACCAAAACGTTGATATAATGCGATTCGTTAAATTTGATATACTTTTAAATCACAACTATTTTACCTTTAATAAACCTTTTTTTTACAATTAGAGGGTATAATGATTCTTTATTTTTTCCATGTAATTCCAATAACCTCGACTTYAAGATACTTAAAATCAAGTGTTTTGAATGTATTCCTTCTATATAATAAGTACGTTATTTTCCCCAATAGAAAAACCGCTTCATTTCTCCATTTGGAGAGAATGTAGCGGTTCGATTTTCTTATATGGTGACTAAAATTTGAGTCCGTTTGCCGATAATTTCTGCATAATCTTTCACCATGGCACTTRCAGTCGGGAATTTACCTGCTCCCGGGCCCACTAAAGTTAAAGTTCCCATGTAATCCGTTTCAAGCGCAATTGCGTTATTTACTCCCTCAATTGCATACAAAGGATGCTCTGGGCCTACCAATCTTGGACCAACACTCGCATGTAAGGATCCATCTACCTTTTCGACAATTTCTGCCACATGTCTGAAACGCAAACCTTCCCTTGCAGCCCCCAGTACTTGTTCAAGAGTGATATCTGCTATTCCTTCAATCGATACATCATTCCACTTTGGTTGTTTACCGAATGCTAAATTACTCWATATCATAAGCTTTCGAAATGCGTCTTGACCTGAAATGTCATTGAAAGGATCTGCCTCTGCGTACCCCAGTAACTTTGCTTCCTCCAAAGCATCCTGAAAACTGCTTTCTTGCACCCTCATTTGAGTTAAGATGTAATTTGATGTTCCATTTAATATCCCTTGAATTCTTTGAACCTGATTTACTAGAAGAATATTTTTCAAAGTTGAAATTATGGGAACACCGCCAGCTGTAGTTGCTTCATATCCCACATGGACACCTTGCCTATTTGCAAGTTCCTGTAACTCCAAGCCACGCTTTGAGAACATGACTTTATTAGCCGTAATGACATGACAACCTTTTTGAATGGCCTTACATAAATAATCGTAAGCAGGGTCTTCTCCCACAATGGCTTCAAAAACAATTTGAAGATCTGGGATAGCTTCAATTTCATCAAAGTTGTCAGTGAACAATACATCTGGAGCTGCCATGCGACTTTTTGTCTTATCTCTTATCAGAATTGCTTTGATGTCTATATCTAATCCAAGTGATTCTTTTAATTGATCCTTTTTCTCATTAAGTATTTGGTAAATACCTTGACCAACTGTGCCAAAACCTAAGATTGCTGCTTGAATCGTCGCCATGACTTTACCCCCAAGTGAACAGATAATATATCTCCCCATGTCTCAAATTCAGTCAGAAAGCCATCATGACCGAATCTTGTGTTGACCATACAGAAATGATGATTAGGAACGAGATGCGCAAAAGAGCAAATGTCCTCAGGTGGATATAGTAAATCATATGTGAATGCTATGGTAATCACTTTTGCTTCAAATTGCTTTGCCGCAATTTCTATACCCCCTCTATCCCTTCCGATATCATGGGTATTCATTGCTCTTAACAAGGTAAGGTAGCTATTCGCATCAAAACGGTTAGCCAGTTTTACCCCTTGATATTTCATATAGGATTCGATTTCGAACAATCCATCGCTTCTGGTCTTTCTGGCAAAACGGTTCTTATGTAATTGTTCACTACGATAAGTAACCAGCCCCGCCATTCGAGCCGTTTCAAACCCCTTGATCTCCGAGGAACAGGTATAGTTTCCATTGAGATAATTCGCATCCGTCTCAATTGCATGGATTCCAATGTAGTTAAAAGCAATACCTGTGTCACTTAGATAAGGGGTAACTGCTAAAGGAATAAGAATATCCATATCTTTTGGATAAAGTAATCCCCACTCCAAAACACGCATGCCACCAAGTGACCCACCAACTACCGCATGAAGCCGATTAATACCCAAAGCTAGTAATGCCTTTTTTTCCGCATGCACCATATCACGAATTGTAATTGTCGGAAAGGATGATCGATATGGATTGCCTGTAGAGGGATTGATGGTCAACGGCCCCGTCGTACCCGAGCATCCTCCAAGGACATTCAGTGTAATAACTCGAAAAGAGTCGGTATCAATATTCTTTCCCGGTCCAATTAACCCGCTCCACCAGCCCGGTGATTCCTTTGATCCAACGGCATATTGATTGCCAGTTAACGCATGACAAACCAAAACAACTGGTGCTTCTGAAGGACCAAGAGTTTCATATGAAAGTTCAACATGCTCAAGCCATTCTCCAGACTCTAGTTGAAAATTCCCGATTGTCACACTTCCTGTTGCCATTAAATTCACCTCCACATTAAACCGTTACGACGGTGGCATGTTCTATTGCTTTCCCCAAATCGGCTACCAGGTCTTTCACAGATTCCAATCCTACTGATAGACGAATCAACTCTTCCGTTACACCCGATTGCTTCAACTCTTCACTGCTTAACTGTTGATGGGTTGTTGAAGCAGGATGGATAATGAGCGATTTTGCATCCCCTACATTAGCCACATGCGACCAGATTTGGACATGGTCGATAAGTTTTCGTCCTGCTTTCCGACCTCCTTTAATGCCAAAATTCACAATCGAGCCGTATCCATTCTTTAAGTACTTGTTTGCCAATTGATGAGATGGATGAGATTCGAAACCATTGAAACTTACCCATTCTACTGCCGGATGATTTGCTAAGTATTGTGCGACTGCAATTGCATTTTCATTATGTTTCGGTACGCGGAGATGCAATGTTTCAAGACCTTGCAAAAAAGCGAATGCATTATCCGGGCTTAGGCATGGACCGAAGTCACGCAGTAGCTGGACCCGCAGTTTAATCGCGAAAGCCACTTGGGGGACATCAATCCCGTAACGAAGGCCATGGTAGCTCGTATCCGGTTCCGTAAAGCCAGGAAACTTCTCGCTGTTCCAATCAAACTTACCTGCATCCACAACGACACCGCCGATTGACGTACCGTGTCCCCCAATCCATTTCGTAGCTGAATGAACGACTACATCCGCACCGAATTCGATAGGGTTGCTTCCGTATGGCGTTGCAAACGTATTATCGATAATCAACGGAATTCCGTTCTCGTGTGCAATGTCAGCTACAGCTTCTACGTCCAAAACATGAAGGCTTGGGTTTCCGATGATTTCCCCGAAAATGGCTTTCGTTTTATCGGTAATGGCCCCGCGGAAATTCTCAGGATCGGTGGAATCTACAAACTTCACCGTGATTCCATACCGTGGAAGTGTATTGGCAAATAGATTGTAGGTCCCACCATACAAATTGCCAGCAGCGACGATTTCATCACCGGCTCCTGCTACATTCAGAATGGAGAAGGCTATCGCAGCCATGCCACTCGATAGGGCTACCGCTGCTGTGCCACCTTCCAATAACGCGATTCGCTGTTCAAATACGTCCACAGTCGGGTTGCCGATGCGTGAATAAATGTGTCCAGTTTCCTGCAAGGCGAATAAGTTTTGGGCATGTTCCGTATCTCTGAAAACAAAAGAAGTTGTTTTGTAGATTGGCACTGCACGGGAACCCGTGATTGGGTCCGGCTGCTGACCTCCGTGTAAAAGTAGAGTTTCCGGTTGAAGATTTGTCATTGTTTTCCCTCCTGGATTGTGTTTTAGATGGAAGTGTGGAGGCGAAAGAGGAGTTTTATGAACAGAAAAAAGCCCCGTCTTCGCTTAAGAAGAGGGGCTCACAAGTGCGTGATCCTCCTCTTATCTTTCAGATCTCCACTAAAGAAATCTGTAGGAATTAGCACCTTTGCAAGTTAATCACTTGCCGGTTGCCGGGCATCGCAGGGCCTAGTCCCTCCGCCACTCTAGATAAGAGTATTTGATTTAGTTTTCCATCTTGAGAATCAGTATATGTTTAATATCYATAAATAGTCAAGAATTATTTATATAATTTTTTGAAACTTCTGCCAACACTCAAACGTTTAAAGAGTTAGTGAAAAAAAGGGGTTGGGAATATGAATCTTGCATTATGGGTGCTAATCACCTTACTATCAGGTTATTTAATTGGCTGTCTCCACGGTTCAAATGTGGCGCAACGGCTTTCTGGGGTGAATGTAAAGGAACAGGGAGTAAAGAATGCGGGGGCATCCAATGCCACTATTGTATTAGGCTGGAAATACGGGGCACTCGTTGCATTTGTTGATATTGGTAAAGGAATACTTGCAATCGTCCTTTTGCGTCTTATATTCGAATCTACTGATCTTTCCTTGGAGTATCAATGGGTCCTATTATTTCTTGTGGGGGCATCTGTCGTAATAGGTCACAATTATCCATTTCAGATGCATTTTGATGGTGGTAAAGGAACGGCATCTGTTATTGGAGTGATGTTAGTACTGGATTGGAGAATCGGATTGGTTGGACTTATCTTGCTGATTGTCGTTTCATTGGTGACAGATTACTTATTAATCGGTGTACTGTTCTTATATATTACATATATCATTTTAGCCTTTTTGATTACAGAAAGTACTATGCCAATTGTCATAACCACCGCACTCTTCTTACTTGCGTTATGGAAGCATCGCGAGAATATACACCGTTTGAGATCCGGGATGGAACCACGAGTTTCTTCGGTTATCAAAAAGAAAAAAGTGACTCACTCCAATTAATTGGGGAATCTATTTTTTATTCCGAATTTACTAAAAAGTCGTTAAAATTTCATTCGGCCAGAACAATCATTATTCCGTGAACCGAATGAAAGTGCTAAACTGAGGTAAGGGGTAAAGACTACTGGCCCGCATCATGTCGGTCAATATCTGCCCGACTCCGAACCAACTTTTCTAAGGGAGATGAAACCATGCAAGAAACATTAATCGAACGCCTTGTACGTTATGCCAAAATTGATACACAATCAGATGCTGAAAGCACCACTTGTCCATCTACACCAGGTCAGTGGGACTTATTGCACGAACTAGAAAAAGAATTGGCTTCAATCGGAATGGAAGACATTTCACTTGATGACAATGGTTATTTATTTGCCACTTTGCCTGCAAATTCAGAACGTGAATTGCCAACAATCGGCTTTTTAGCTCACGTCGACACAGCAACTGATTATACAGGTAAGAATGTAAACCCTCAGCGTATCGATTGCTATGAAGGTGGCGACATCCGATTAAACGAAGAAACCGTTATGTCTCCTGACGATTTCCCAGAGCTTAATAATTATATCGGGCACACTTTAATAACAACAGATGGCACGACTTTACTAGGTGCCGACAACAAAGCAGGAATTGCTGAAATTATGACAGCTATGGAGTTTCTAATTAATAATCCAGACATTAAACACGGCAAACTTCGTGTTGCCTTTACTCCAGACGAAGAAATTGGGCGTGGGCCACATAAATTTGATGTTGAAAAATTTGATGCCAAGTATGCTTATACAATGGATGGCGGACCTCTTGGAGAACTTCAATTTGAAAGTTTCAATGCAGCTGGTGCTAAAGTTATCACACGTGGGACAAGCGTTCATCCAGGTTCAGCTAAAAACAAAATGGTGAACGCTCTGACCATCGCCATGAAGTTCCAATCTTATATGCCTGCAGATGAAGTGCCTGAGAAGACTGAAGGACATGAAGGATTCATCCACTTGATGAATTTCAACGGGCATGTAGAAGAAGCCAAATTGTCTTATATCGTACGTGACTTTGACCGTGAAAAATTCGAAGCGAAGAAAGCATTATTTGAAGAAGCTGCTTCAAAAATCAAAGCAGAATACGGATCAAATGCAATTTCGTATGAACTGCATGATCAATATTTCAACATGGGTGAAAAAATTGAGCCTGTAAAAGAAATTGTCGATATTGCACATGAAGCGATGACGAATCTATCAATTAATCCATTAGTCATCCCAATTCGTGGAGGTACTGACGGTTCACAATTATCATATATGGGCATGCCAACACCTAATATCTTTACAGGTGGCGAAAACTATCATGGAAAATATGAATACATTTCAGTCGATAACATGGAAAAAGCAACCAAAGTCATGATTGAAATGATTCAACTGTTTGAAAGACAAGCTTAATATTGCCATAACACAAGCATTGACTGTCCTCCTGACAGACTGTGCTTGTTTTTTTATGGAATTTCCTATGACATTGAATTTCCCAATAAACGTCACCTAATTTTGCACCATCCGGCATATATTTTATGGGAATCGTAGAAAACATCATAAGCAGGTCATGATTACTTATCCTGCACCGACAACTTCACAATTTTGTAAAGACTTTTCCAGTAATTAATGAAAATCATTCTCATTAATTCTTTGTTTTATGGTATGATGTCTTAAGTGAGAACACCTATCAGTTAGATGGAGGTTACAATGATGCATACTGCTGTTAAAGCTGAATCCCTTTCAATTGGATATTCTGATCATTTACTATTTGAGAATTTAAATTTACATATACCCCGTGGAGAAATTTCCGTTTTTGTTGGCAGCAATGGCTGCGGAAAGTCAACGTTGCTTCGTTCTATTGCACGTTTATTGAAACCGACAACCGGTTCTGTCCTATTGGAAGGAAAAGATGTTCACCGCATGTCTTCCAAAGAAGTGGCTAAAAAAATGGGTATACTGCCTCAATCACCCGTTTCACCAGAAGGTCTGACGGTTCATGATTTGGTGAAGCAAGGCCGTTATCCCCACCAGTCATGGTTGAAGCGCTGGACTGAAGAAGATACAGAAAAAGTGGAAGCCGCAATGGAAGCAACGCGAATTAGCGATCTTCGTGACCGCGCCGTTGATACATTATCCGGTGGCCAACGACAACGTGCTTGGATTGCAATGACACTCGCTCAAGATACCGATCTCATCTTGCTTGATGAACCTACGACTTATTTGGACATGACGCACCAAATTGAAATTTTGGATTTGCTGTTTGAATTAAATGAGAAAAAAGATCGTACCATCGTGATGGTATTACATGATTTGAACTTAGCATCCCGATACGCCCACAATATCATTGCCATTAAAAATGGCGATGTCCATGCTCAAGGTAAACCGGAAGATATCATTACTTGTGATTTAGTTAGATCAGTATTTGGTATGGAATGCCAAGTTTCAAAAGATCCAATGTTCGGCACACCTCATTGCATCCCTTATGGTCGGGGACGCTGTGTAGTATCAGAATTACGAGTTTCTACAGGTGCGTAAGTATGAAGGATAGTCTTAAACAACTTTCTGTGTTTGTCGATGATGACCGTCAGCCCGTTATGACACTCGGTGAGGCTCATACTGCACATGGCATAAACAGAATACTTCAAACTGTTCGAGACATAACGGATGCACCAACGGATGCCGTTGCTGCATCTGTTTTTTTTCGCCGCATCGGTTTCTTGTTAGCAGCTCAATTCAATACGATTGCGGTACACAAGCAATTTTTTGCCGGACCTTTAAAACATATTGGTATTATTCAGGACGACTATACAATTAAGTTCACAGTACCAAGTGAAGGCTATATCAAAGTGCAAGATGAAGAACAAGCTTTAYGATTCGTTCTGGACACCTATGGTCATCCTCTAGTTGAATTTTTTAGTCAACATGCGAAGATCCCTAAGTTGATTTTATGGGAAAATATATGGGGGTACGTCATATGGGTTTACAGTCAACTTATTCAGGATGGTGTTACGGCCGCCTCATCGAATCTGGAATTTTTGTTGCTAGAAAGCACGTGGAAACCGCAAATGAGACGTTCACCTTTTAAGCAATTTTTGCAAAACCAATCAGCCCTTGATGCAATGAAAGACTATAAACGAGTTACATGTTGTTTATTAAAAGAAATGCCTAATACCAATAGATGCTCTTATTGCCCACACGCTGACTAAGCGTGTTTTTTTAATTACTTCTTCTTTCCGAATAAATTTATTGTCCGACCCCCTTAAGTTATTAATATATTTCGAAAAATGTATTAGCGTCTAAGGGATGCAAATTTATTAAGAGGTGAAGAAAATGAAAAATTGGAAAAAAGCAAGCGCTGCTATATTAGCTGCAGGACTTATTACAACTTCTGCTGGACAAGTTTGGGCCAACGAAACTGAAAAAGTAGATTCTAGTTTAGAAGTTTCTCAAGACACTACTGTTACAGCTGAAGATTTAGAAATCGCTTCATTAGTTCCAACTGGTTATACTGCCAACAATATTTTTGCACTATCTAAAAACATTGAGAAAATTAGTAATCCGACAGCAAAAGCTGCATTGCAAAAAAACATTGATAAAGCATTAGCTAAATGGGCTGAGAAAAATGCTGAAACACCTGAAGTTCCTGAAGTAGAACTTCCTGAAACTCCAGAAGCTCCAGAAGCGGAACTTCCAGAAACTCCAGAAGTTGAAGTTCCTGAAAGTGATGTTCCTGTAGTTGAAGCTCCTGATACTGAAGTTGATGAAGAGAAGGAATTAAATGAAAAAGCTACAGCTGCTCTAGCTAAAGCTGAAGAGAAAAAGGCTGCTGCTCTAGCTAAAGCTGAAGAGAAAAAGACTGCCGCTCTAGCTAAAGCTGAAGAGAAAAAAGCTGCTGCTCTAGCTAAAGCCGAAGAGAAAAAGGCTGCTGCTCTAGCTAAAGCTGAAGAGAAAAAAGCTGATGCTCAAGCTAAAGTCGAAGAGAAAAAAGCTGATGCATCTGAAAAAGCTGCAAAAGCAAAAAATGGTAAAGAATAGTACAAATAACTAAATTAAGCATACAAATTGAGCCCAATTCGCATCCGAATTGGGCTCTTTTAATATGCCTTATATCAGCTTTGAATATGATTAGCACTCACTTTAAGCCAATCTTCCCTTGAGTAAACTATCAATTCTCTATATTAATTGGATTTGCAATGACTGTTCTATTTCTTCCTTGTTGTTTTGCTTGGTATAATGCTTTATCTGTAGCGTGAAGTAACTGGGAAAAATGATTTGCGGTCTCTGAGGAATTTCCTATCCCCATTGAAACAGTGATCGGTTTTCCAGATGGGCTTATGGTGTTTTCAGTTTTTTTTCTAATTCGTTCTGCAATCATATTAGCCGTCCCAATATCGGTTTCTGGAAGAACAATCAAAAATTCCTCTCCACCCATGCGGAAACACATATCGCTTTCCCTTGTCTCATTTTTTACTAACGTGGAAAGATATTTTAATACTTCATCTCCCACTTGATGTCCGTATTGATCGTTCACGGTTTTAAAAAGGTCAATATCAAGGAGGATAATCGAATACATTTCTAACGAATTAACTTTCTCTTCTAACGAACGACGATTATAGTAACCTGTCAATGGGTCCAGGTTAGATTCACTCTCAACATTGATGATTTTTTTTTCATAAAATTCAACAGCTATTAAAATAGCACGTTCCAATTCTTTTAATTCAAAATACCAGTCTGGAATGTGAGGTTTCGGTACCGAAGAATCTACTGTAATCTGTTGGGCATAGAAGGATAAATTTCTTATCGGGTCCACAATTTTCTTCAACATGACAAGAGACATTAGAAAAACAAAAATCATAAATGGAATAGCGATTAAACACACCTGCTTCGCCATTTCTATTGTTGGTTCTAAAATTGCTTTTTTAGGTGTTTGCGATATAATTCCCCAATTGTTTGCAGAGCTTGCATATGCTGCTAACATAGGTATCCCTTTAGTATCGAGAATCTCTTGAGCTCCATTTTCTCCTTTTAACACTTTCTGAATGATTTTGTTCTCTATTGCATTTTCTCCAATTCTAATAGGATCGGGGTGWTAGATAATATCACCATGAGAATCAACTACATATACATACGAATCATTTTGATGTTTTGGATGTTRACCAAGTACTTTTTTCAGGCTATTTTCCTCATGTAAATATATGGTTCCAGCAAGAAATCCTAAGTATGAACCATTATCGTCAAAAACGGGCACTGAAATAAGCAATATCATTCTTCCTGTCACACTTATGTAAGGCTGTGATATTAAGGGTACTTTTTGTATTAAAGCTTCTTTTGCACCCGGCGTGTTCAATTGTATACCCTTCAAGTTTACTTCTGGTGCTGAGGCAACGACCTTTCCTTTTGAATCAACAAATAACGTAGAATTAAAAAAAGTAGTAGAATCCAAAAAATGCGTTAATTCTTTATTTATTGCGGTAGAAACTGTATGTAAATATTCACTATCTTGAGATTCCAATGTTAGACTTTTTAACATAGTACTAAAAAGTGAATTCGTTGTATCAGCTAACTTTTCTGCATAAAATTGATTTTCTATTAAGTAATTCTTCTCAAGGTTATTTTTACTTACTACTACTCCTGAAATAACACTTCCTGCTAAAGTACCAATCATGGCAAAGCCCAACAGTGTTAAAATTAGAAATTTTACACTCAGCATTTTTGGTTTCATATTTTTTTCTCCAATTGATTTAGTCCAATAATCCATTCATATATTACACTATTTAGGAATTGATTGGTTATAAACCATAAAAATGTATATTATCAGAAAACTTCGATAGGGAATTCGGAACTTTTTAGTTCCTTTTACATCTATTAAAGTTCAATGTGAATAGTCTATTAATTATCACCTCATTATTGGACACTCTGAAAGATAATAAAAGAGTTACATAATGTTTTATTATTACTGCAAAACAAAACAGCACAGTTAATTAACTGTGCTGTTTTATAAAGTTTCTTATGTCACAATTCGTATTAGCTAGTTATGCTTTCAATAACGATTGGGGTAATAGTAGGTAATATTATTTCTATCGTTGTTCCCACATTTAATTTACTTTCAATTGTTAGCTTGCCGTTATGACTTTCGATTATCTTATAACAGGTCATTAGTCCAAGACCAGTACCCTTTTCCTTTGTTGTATAAAATGGCTCTCCCAGTGTTGGCAATCGTTCTGCTGGAATTCCGATACCTTCATCAATAATTTGAATAGAAATTTTATCTTCTTCTTTTTTCTTAACCTTAACCTCAATACTTCCCCCCTGAGGCATGGCTTCGATTGAATTTTTAAGAAGGTTTAGAAAAACCTGCTTTAACTGATTTTTATCGCAACTCACCATTGGCAAATCACTTTCAAACTCAACAAAAATTTGAACATTGTTCAATATTGACTGAGTATTAATTAAGGTTACTATGTCTTTTATCAATACCGTAACGTCTTGTTCTAGAAAAGTTGCTACGCTTGGTTTGGCGAGAACCATGAATTCACCTACGATTGAATTTATCCGTTCAAGCTCTGATTCTACAATATCAAAATATTCATCTTTGAGCTCATTGGACTTCAATAGATATATAAATCCTTTGATGGATGTTAGGGGATTACGGACTTCATGGGCTATACCTGCTGCCATTTGACCCAACATAGCCAGTTTTTCTGACTTTTGGAGTTGCTGTTCATTCTGTGCTTTTCTTATAGTGATATCCTTTCCAATTGAAAGGATTGCCTCTTTTTCACCAAAAACGATATACAATGAAGAAACTTCAAAAAAGAACATCGATCCATCAAAACGTTTCATTCTGTGTTCTATACTGTTTAACGGAAGTTTCTGTTTCATTGCCTGTTTTACTCGTTCATGAATACGCTCTGTGTACTCGGGCTCAAAAAAGTCATGTATGGATTTTCCGATTATGTCTCCCATATTGGAAGCTCCAAACATGCAAACAGTGGCTTTATTTACATAAACAATCCTATCATCCTGATGGATAATAACTGATTCAGGCAATGAATCAATCAACCTTTTATAACTTTCCCCACTAGACCGTGCCTGTTTTTCATAGTAACGAGCTTTATCATATTGCCTTCCAACAAGCCAAGCAATAAAAGTAAATATAAAAAAGTCTATCGTAAAAAAACCCTCATAATTCACAATCTTTTGAAAGGTAGTAAATGTTATCGAAATTAACACCAAAATAATTTGACCCGAATTATTCATTTTATCCCTCTTAAATAAGTATATTTGCAAACAATTATTATAAATTATTTATTCAACGATTTGACGATATATTTCTTTATCTATATCTTTTTCCACGATATTCCACTCTTACTAAAAGCTACTACTATTTAATTCGACATTTTAACATTAAAACTCCTCTTTTCCTTTGAAAATTGCATATACAATATGTGAAATGCGCGTATTTATTTCATTATTTATTCTGTGCTATGTAGATAAGCAACTTCAAAAAATATCCTTTTTCAACTAACACGTATTTTCATATTTAATATAACTACCCCAGTAATATTAAAGAAAGACTACTATTGTCACTGGTCAGTTAGTTGAAGAACAAAAGCCTCCACTTAATAATATTATCGCTTGGATTCTACGCTAAAAAAAAAATCCATGCACAAGTGCATGGATTCATAGTCTTGACTAACACAACTTAACGATGAGGGGGGTTAAGAATGTGTTTTTATGATCAGCATCGATTTGGAGAAAAGTCGCTGACATGGCTTCTTCCCTAATTTTCAGAAAGATTGTCTTTGGTATACGATAATGATAATCATTATCACTAAATATGTCAACACTTTACTGGTTAATTTTTTGTATACTACATTTATGACTACTTTAACGAACGATCAAATCCGACAATTAAATATGTATAGCACTTACATCATTCCTCCTGCTCACCCACTGTTTACACGTAAACAAATGGAAGACATTGATTTCCTGGCAGTAGTACAAACAATCACGGGTATTAGCAACAAAACGGTTGCTGCTTCTTACCTTATGCGTCGCTATGGGATGTTTATATCGACACAATTTGTCATGCTGGCTACTTACGATGAATTATGGTTGGGACAACATGAAGATTTGATGTTTGCTGCTAATGTTGAATATGGAAATATGGGTATCAGTATGTATATCGATAAGAAAGACTTTATGGATGTAGAGAACCTTCCTCGTGAAGCTCTCATACAGAAAATATTGAAGGAACAAAGTTATTCATTGATCCTAGAAATTCGAAAGCACTCTTCTGTCTCTCCTTTGACATTGTGGGAAAACGTTTTTGGCTTTTTACTATGGCACTACGCTGTCC
>NZ_JBFUJC010000020.1:0-18529 GCF_056401595.1 Paenisporosarcina sp. P4_E4_2
TTCCCAACCATCACAATATGGGCAGTTAAAGATACTTTTACCATAAAAGTTCCGGAGGTTTGGGATGTTCGGAAACTTCTCTTTTACACCAGTAGCCAGAATGACTTTTCGTGTTTTCCACTGTTTCTTCATTTCAGTTTTAACTAAAAACCCATCCTTCTCTTTCGCAATTTCTACAACTTTGTCTCTCAATGTCTGGATTGTCGGGTAGCGACTGAACTCCTGATGGGCAAGTGCTCTGAATTCTGCCGGTTTTACGCCGTCTCTTGTTATAAAGCCATGCGAGGCGTCCGTTACTTTATTGCGTGCCTCATCACTGTCAACCAACACTACATTTCTTCTAGCCCTTCCTAACACCAAAGTGGCATTTAAACCTGCTGGACCTCCCCCAACTACTGTGCAATCTATCATTCTATTTCTTTCCTCCTAACAAATCTTGTTTAAAGGTCCATTTATTTGTAAACTTCCATTAATAACATTAATCTTTCCTTCTTTTGGTTTAATCAAACCGAAAGATTACTTTTTATCTAAACGGGTACTTATCCTATTAACAGCAAACTAAGGGAGGGGTATGTGTGATTAATTCTACTTATCAATTATTTACGTTTGAAGATGATGGCACGATTCCAAATAATCCACAATTACCGGTTATTTTATATCCCGGTGTATTCAAGCATCATCCAAATGAAATCGAACCTACATTTAGATTGAATAATTGGAGAAACAGCTGGATTGATGGTGTCTTTGACTATCATCATTATCATAGCAATGCTCATGAAGTATTAGGGGTTCGCGCTGGTTCGGCAACATTAAGAATAGGAGGCAAATATGGGAAAACGGTTGAAGTCAGAACCGGTGATGTCCTCGTTTTGCCCGCGGGTACAGGACATAAAAAGTTAAAGGGTAGTAAAGATTTTGAAGTTGTCGGTGCTTACGCAGATGGCAATGGATACAACCTTAAAACCGGTGAACACAATGAAAGACCTCGAGTCTTAGATGAAATTAAGCAAGTTAAAGCCCCTTCCATGGATCCCGTGTACGGGGGTCGTGGGCCAGTACTTGATCGATGGATACAAGAATAGCTAAGAACTTGGAGCAACCTAAAAAAGCATTCATCACGCGAAATTCATGTGATGAATGCTTTTATTCGTAGTAGTTATCTATATTACTTTTTAAAACGATAAGGAACGGTCGTAACAACTACATCTCTTCGGTAAAGCAGGATGGATCTGATTAATAAACTTGACTGATTGTGAAGGGTATTATGCCACCCTTTTTTCGGAATAAATTGTGGAATCAATACGGTTACACGATGGTTCGATTCATTTGCTTTATATTCCACCGTACTAATAAATTTCGCCAATGGTTGAGTTATGCTTCTATATTGTGAATGCAAAGTCACTAGCCGAACATCAGGCTGGAATTTTTTCCACTTCTCTTGGAAAATGTGTTCATCTTTTCTCTCAAAAGATACATATACGGCAATGATTTGTGTTGGATTAAGTGATTTGGCATAGTTTAATGAGTTTTCAACTACATGCGTGATTCCTGCAACCGGCACAATAATGACATTTCCTTCTATTGGCATTGCAGGTTCACAAGTAGAAATACTTAACTGTTCACCAACAGATAGATAATGTTGTTTTATCTTATGGAAGACAAAAACGAGCAGAGGCAAAAAGATTAGAACCGCCCAAACCTGTCCGAATTTGGTGATGAAGAAAATCATCATGACCGCAAAGCTGATAAATGCTCCGACAAAGTTAGTGATTAGTTTGACCATCCAACCCTTTGGCTTTTCCCTCATCCATTTAACGAGCATCCCTGTCTGGGATAACGTAAATGGTATAAATACTCCGACTGCATAAAGCGGGATAAGTTGTTCCGTTTGTCCTTGGAAAACAATGATGAGAAGGATTGAAGTGATTCCAAGTGTGATAATCCCATTGGAATAGCCCAATCGATCGCCTCTCATTTTGAACATACTTGGAATGTATTTATCATTCGACAGGCTGAATGCCAAAAGCGGAAAAGCTGAATATCCTGTATTAGCTGCCAGTACAAGAATCAAGGCCGTCGTTCCCTGAACGAAATAATACATATAGTTTCGCCCAAAAATCTCGGAAGCCATTTGTGAAATCACAGTTTCCTCCACCTTGGGTGAAATTCCATAGAAATAAGCCAGAAAGACGATTCCGGTGAATAACAAAGCGAGCAATGAACCCATCATCACTAGGGTTTTTGCTGCGTTTTTTGCAGCAGGGTTTTTAAAGTTTGGAATTGAGTTCGAAATGGCTTCAACCCCGGTTAATGCAGAACTTCCGGATGCGAATGCTCTGAGCAATAGGAATAAAGTGAGACCCGCAACAGGTGTACCGAGCGGTGTATGCAAATCAGGTGACACATTCCCTGTGATAATGTTGAAAAGACCTACTCCAATCAGAACAAACAAAGCAATAACAAACAAATAGACTGGATACGCGAGAATGGACGCCGATTCGGTAATACCTCTTAAATTCAAGATGGTAACAAATATAACGAGTACACTGGCAATGGCCACATTATGATCGTGAAGGCTTGGGATTGCGGAAGTAATGGCATCGGTGCCTGCCGAAACACTAACTGCTACCGTCAGGATATAATCCACCAACAGCGAGCCGCCCGCAATTAACCCTGCATTTTCACCAAGATTCTCTTTCGCCACAACATATGCGCCACCACCACGTGGATAAGCAAAAATAATCTGTCTATATGATAAAATAAGTGCCATTAACAGAACAAGGACACCTACTGCAATTGGAATCGAATACCAAAACGCGATTGCCCCTACCGAAGCCAATACAATCAAAATCTGTTCCGGTCCATATGCTACAGAAGATAATGCGTCTGAAGAAAGGATGGCTAAAGCTTTTGTTTTGTTAAGCTTTTGTTCACCTAACTCCGATGATTTTAATGGACGACCGATTAAAAATCTTTTTACTGCCGACAACATGTTTTCCACTTCTTTCTTTGATGAGCCGCCGTTTGGACAGCCTTAGATGCACTGCAAATTCCTGTAAAAGAACAACAAAAAAGCCCGCTAGGCATAGGGAAAGGGCCTAGTGGGCTTAATAACATTCTCACTAGTTCGTATTTCTCTCTCATAACGCTTACGGAGTTAGCTGTCGGGTTTGGGCTAAAAGAGTAGCCCTACCTACAATAGTAGGATTCACCCCAAGCGGCAAAGAGAAGCCACAATAATGGGTTCCCCGTTCCAAATGGATTAAGCGATTTAGAAATATGAAACTGAAGATTATAGTACTCCCATATAAACAACTTGTAAATATAAATTTTATAGCTTTATAAAATGTCTTAATTTTGTTAGTTTATGCGTTTAAAAAATATACTCATGCAACAATCGTCCATTATTACTTTAAATAACAAAATTTTATTGGCCTATACGGAATATAGGACAAGCACAAGCGTATGACAAACAACGTTATGCATTATGTTTTAAAAGACCCAATAAAAAAAGGACCAGATACTTTGATCTGGTCCATCTTTTTAATCTTATTAATGAGTTCCCGCGTGTTGGATAGACGATGGTGCATACGAATTCACAATGGCCATCGTGTCTTGTTGTGCAAGTTGTGGCACTTGGTAATAATGGTGTTTGTTTTGATAAATGGAAGCTTCATATGCCATTTCAATACAGTTCGGCACCGAGTCTGCAAGTACTCGACGAACTACGGGGTTAGTGGTTTCTAAGGCAGACATTGCTTTTAGAGAGGCACCTGATTTGTGCACACCCAGCATGAAGCCTGAGATAATTTCATCTGTTAACTCTGCACCAGATTGAATCGGTTTCTTCGGTTGCGAAGGTTTTAAACCAAAAATGAAATCATTATCTTGTTTCATCATGTATTTTTGAGTTGTTTTAGACGGGTCCATACCTGTTTTAAAACATTCTGCTGTAATGTTGTATTCCTCTTGCATGAAGCTGAATTGTCTATCCAACATCGTTAATAATTCCTGATCTTGAATATGAGGGCGTAATAAAGTGAATTGGTTTAATCCCGCAACAGAAGCAGATAATACTTCATGAACATCAAACAGTTCGTGACCACCATGATTCATTTGTGGTGGCACTGGACCTGTATGCATATTTTCGTGCATTTGACCTTGTGGATTTTGAGTCATTTATCAATTTCCTCCTTGTTTCATTTAATGTGCATCAGAATTAGTGTGCATCGAAAAGGAGTTTTTATTCAAAATGAGTGGACTATGACACATAAAAACTGAATTTTTTCGAATACTGTAATAAAAAACGTGCAGAAGGATTAATTAATCCACTGCACGTTTTCGATCTATATTTTTTTATTCTTCTTCGGTTAGTTTTCTTTTACGGAACTTCCCTAAGAATTCATAAACTACAGGTACAATAATTAAAGTCAATAAAGTTGAACTGGTAAGACCGCCAATAACCGTTACACCCAATCCTTTGGAAATCAACCCGCTACCTTCAGCTCCAATCGCCAATGGAATCAATGCGCCGATAGTTGCAATTGCCGTCATCAGAATTGGTCGTAATCTCGTTACGCCGGCTTCCAAGATAGCATCGCGTGTACTTAAGCCTTCTTTTTCTTTATGAATAACCCGATCAATCAATACAATTGCATTCGTTACAACGATACCAATGAGCATAAGAGCTCCAAGCATCGTGGAAATACTGATTGTTTCGCCTGCGATTAGCAAGGCAATTAAAGCTCCACTGATTGTGAATGGTAACGAGAACAAGATAGCAAACGGTGCAACCGCTCCTCCAAATGTGATAACCAGAATAAGGTACACGATGGCAATTGCCGCTAACATAGCCAAACCAAGCTGTGTAAACGACTCTTGCATATCAGCTGTTACTCCTGCTGTTTCAATACTCACATTCGCTGGAAGTTCTAGTTGATCGACTTTCTCTTGAACCTCTTTTGATTCTTTTGAGACATCATCGGTCGTTATTTTACCCTTCACACTTGCATAAATCTGTCCATCTCTTCTTGTAACAGTATCAGATGTTTTACCATCATTCACTGTCACAACATCTTTAACAGGTACTTGCATGCCAAGTGGAGAAGGAATTGTTCTATTTAATAACTCTTCCAATGACTCCGGTTTTTCTTTTGTAGAATCAATGAACACTTCAAACTTCTCGCCATCTTGTTCAATCGTTGCCAGCACTTCACGCTGTACATTTGGATTGAGCGCCATCCCTACTTGAGCGGTCGTTAATCCGAATTGAGCAAGTTTCGCTTGGTCTGCCACTAAAGTATGTTCTTCATAAGACTCTGCAAGCGTTGACCCTACGTTATTTATATTTTTACTTTCATTTAAAATTTCTTCTATGTCACGAATAACAGGTTCAATCATTTTCAAATCTTTACCGTATACATAGTAGCTAATTTCATTACTACTGCCACTTGTTGCAAAGTCTTGAGATTTCCATTCCCCTGCAAAGTTAAAATTTTGAACTTCTTTCATTGCTTCTTCTTTTTCTAACGAAAACTCTGGTGTGTCATTATCATAAATAACATACATTAATGCCCCATTATTTTGTCCAGGCATCATTGGATTTTCCCCACCGATTGAAACTTGAACACTTTCTACATCTTTACGATCAATGAAGAACGACTCGATTTCTGTAACTGTTTCATCTACATCTTCTCTCGTTTCACCTGGTTTAGGTGTATACGTAATATACATCATTTTTTYATCTTCTTCAGGCATGAAACTTGTTCCGACTAATGGAACTAAAGCTAAGCTGCCGACGAAAAGTACAATTGCCAGTACTGTGGTAATCAGTTTATGATTTAGTGTCCAATTAAGAATTGAACGGTAAACACCAGCTATTTTTCCTGGTTTCTCAGGATCATGTATATGTTTGTCGCCTAATCCTTTTTTAAATAGCGAATGGGATAACATCGGTACGAGCGTAATGGCAACTAATAGTGAAGCCAGTAGCGCAAATACAATTGTTAATGCGAATGGTAAGAATAATTCGCCCACCATTCCTCCTACCAAACCAATTGGTAAAAATACGGCAATTGTTACAAGTGTTGAYGATAGGATTGGCACAAACATTTCTTTTGTTGCTTCTCGAATTAAAGTCTTCCCTTTTAACTGCTCTGTCGGGGATGCCATTCTTCGATAAATGTTTTCGACGACAACGATTGAATCATCAATTACTCGCCCAATAGCGACGGTTAGAGCTCCTAAAGTCATCATGTTTAATGTGATATCCATTTGTTTAATCAGTAATACTGCGATTAACAATGATAATGGAATGGATAAAATTGCGATTAGGGTTGAACGGATATTTCTTAGGAATAGTAAAATGATCAATACAGCAAAACCAGCACCAAATAATGCCTTGCTCAGCATCGTTTCTACTGATTTCTCGATTGGTTCCCCTTGGTCAAATGTAAAAATGATTTCGGAGTCAGCATTTTCCTTTTCAAACGCCTTTACTTCTTCTTTCATTAAATTGACAACATCAACCGTATTTGCCCCTTGAGACTTTACAACTTGAACAGCAATCGAATCTTGACCATTGGTACGAGAAATTGATTCCGCTTTTCCAACGAGTTCAATCTCCGCCACTTCGCTTAATGCCACCATTGAAGGTTTAGAAGAGGCTGTATCTGGACTGGTTGGGACAACCGGAATTTGAATTTTTTTCAGGTCATCAATCGTTGTAATATCTCCGTCAACAACGACAGATTGTTCTTTCCCTTCAAATGGGAATAACCCTAACGGGAATGTAATGTCAGAGCCTTTTACGATCCCTTTTACCATCTCTTCAGTCAGTCCATATTGAGCTAACTTATCTTGATTGAATCTAAAGCTGACTTCATTTAGGTGCTGACCAGTGACAGCGACGGAAGACACACCTTCAATTCCTTCGAGTGTAGGCACGAGATTCGTTTCTACATTCTCCGTAAGTTCAGCAAGTGTATCTTGTTCACTTGAAACACTAATCGCAGCGATAGGAAATGCATTGATGCTTATACGCGCGACTTTAGGCTCTTGTGCACCTGTTGGAAGTGGAATATTTTTAAGAGCCGCAGCTACTTCTGCTTCTGCTTCTTTCATATCTGTTCCAAATTCAAACTCAATTTGGAGTGAGGATGCATTCTGATAAGAAGAAGACATGACCATCTTAACGCCTTCTAAATTTCGCACTGCTTTTTCATACGGTTCTGACAGTTCATTGACTACCTGGTCAGGAGTCGCACCTGGATAAATAGTCGTTGCCGTAACTACAGGAACCGTGATATCCGGGATTGTTTCAAGTTTCATTTGTAACCCTGCTGTTAAGCCGGCTACTATTATAACAATGGTCATTAACCATACTGCAAATTTGTTCTTCAACACAAAATTAATGATGTGGTTCATTGTGTCAGTTCACTTCCACCCTGCTTTATTTGACCAACCGGTCATAATCAATCATAATACTACTGACTGGTCATTCAAAGGTCAACTATTAACCTATAATTTTACATCGTTTTTTCGGAAAAGGAGCTTAGATATGACAAATAAGAAACAATTAATCATTGAAAAGGCTCATCACTTATTCGCCTCAAAAGGATTTGAATCAACATCCATTCAAGAAATTACCGATGCTTGTGGTATCTCCAAAGGTTCTTTTTACTTATCTTTTAAATCCAAAGATGAATTGCTTGTTTCGATTTTTGAATATTTTTTCAGTAAAATATCGAAAAGATTTACAGAGCTTGACACCATACAACGAGTTTCTCCCAAAGAAAAATTCCATCAGTTATTAGTCATACAATTTGAAGAAATTGAACGCCATGCAGACTTTATCTTGATGCAAATTCGAGAACAGACAAATCCTTTGAACAAAGATATGAAAGAGCTGTTAGCTTCCATGCAGGAACAACATCATACGATTTTGCACAAAATTTTTGTGGAGGCTTATGGTAAAGATGTTCAACCGTATGTTGCAGATCTAATCGTCATGGTAAAAGGGCTCATTCATGGCTATATCGAAATCATCCTGACTCATCGTCAACAATTGGATACCAATGAATTATCTGTTTTTATCCAAGAACGAATAGATGATCTAGTGTCGTCCCTTATATCCAAACAACCACAACCTTTTTTAAGTCTTCCTATGTTAGATAAGAATTTATTGCAAAATGTATCTCAAAATCCGCCCAAACAAGTCCTCCTTCAGGAAATCCTTGAGTGTAGGAACAGCACAATCGATAATGATATACTCGTCACGCTGGATGTAATTGCTGAAGAACTAAAAAAAGACAAGCCCCGAACCCCTGTCATTAAAGGAATGTTAGCTAATTTGGCAGAGGATAAGGATATGCTTACATTGCAGCAAAAGTTGATGACTTACGTAACGAATCAAACTGATTGAAAATTCAACACCCTACCACTCTATTCTTCAAATACATGCGAAGAACAAAAAAGACTTGTCGTTTATGACAAGTCTGATTTGTTACCTCTATAGATTGATGGCTAGCTATACATACACATCATTTTTTATACAATGCCATCTTCTTTTAACACCAGTTCAAATTTATCTACTACTTCTTTATCATAGTGAGTGACCGATAGTTTTTTCAATTCTTCCAGAGCGTATTGAGCACTGAACGCTTTACGATACGCACGGTCTTCCGTCATTGCATCGAATGTATCACTGACAGCAATAATGCGAGCTTCGAGGAGTATTTCATCATCTTTCAATCCCTTTGGATAGCCGCTTCCGTTTAAACGTTCATGGTGTTGCTCAATAATAGGCGCAATATCTTCGTAAACGCTGCCTTTTATCATCTCTGCCCCATCGGATGGATGTTTTTTTATCACTTCATATTCTTCAGAAGTCAGTTTATCGGGTTTATTCAATATATCTTTTGGAATATGAATTTTTCCAATGTCATGTAAAAAAGAGGCCGTTGCAAGATTCTCCAATTGTTCTTCATTTAATTTAAATTTTCTAGCTATTTTTAATGCATAAGTAGCAACTCGATCACTATGCATATATGTATGTCGATCCATTAATTCAACCTGTTTGACAATCTCCATTAAAGAAGATATTTCTTTACTTAAATGCACAAAAGTTGGCTCCGTTATTACCCATAAGAAGGTAACGTCAGATAAGGCTGTAAAATGAATAGGCTCAGTTATTCCTTTAACTGTGAAGGAATCATGAGGGCCGAGTACAACTCTTTCGCCATCCTGTTCACAGATAACTTCTCCAGATAATATTAAATAAAATTCCATAACTTCTGGATTTTCAGCCGGGTAAATGTAGAACAATCTGTCCTTCTCAATAGATTGAAGCAATACTTCAACCCCGTCTCCATCTGCTATTAAGCTTATTTCATTTTTGTCATATTCAACTTTATCTAGGAACGTGCCTCTTTTCCCAATACTAAAACCTTTCATACCAAAATCTCCTCTATGCAAACTTATCAAAAAAATGAGCTCTATAAAAGAACTCATTTTTCTAATTATACCAATATTTAAATAAATGAATAGAGGTTTATTAAATAATAATTGCGGTGTTTTAGTGCCCACCAATTCCAATTACGCGAATCGGATCAATCCAAACCAAACGGTGTGCAAAGCGTACCAGAACCCAAGAACATTCTGCTTCTATTCCAGCTTCAGCAGATAGTGCAATAGTATCTGCTGACATTTTAAGTGTTTCATTATATACATCGTCAATAATCACATCAAGGTTAGCATTATATGCTTTTGTTAATTGAAGGAATTCAGATGCACTTTTACTTTTACGAATGTCCTTCAAGTATTGAGTTTGTAGATCATCTGCTGCTTTAACACCTTCTTCAATCTTTACATCGATTGCGTTGTTTGTGGATTCGATAAGCTCAAGTGCTTTCAAAACAGAATTATCATATTCTGCTGCAGAAGCATTTGTTCCTAAGCTAAAGAATAATGATACCGCAAATAAAATTGCTAATAGTTTTCTCATGTCTTATTCTCTCCCCAAAACTATGTTTTTTGTGGTATATACATAATACAATTGGTAAAATGTTACCTATGTAATAATGTCAAACTAATTTGAATCTTTCTGTTAGTATAACTCTATTAAACTTATCTGACTACAGTTTTTGTAATTTTTTGTAATATCCGCCCGCTTTTTGCAGTAAAACAACAGCATGATGCTCACATTCCGAACATAAATCCGTGCAATGCACCCAATAAGGTGAAAATCACTAAATGATCTCCAATAGCTACCATCAAAGATTGATTCGTCATAAGTCCAAACAATCTATTTTTTATGTATACCAGTGTGATGATAAGCCCTACCATAAACCCTACGAGTATCCCTGGTCCAAATCCTTCAGCACCTGTTGCTTGTACAAAGATAGCGATGATGAATGAGCTAATGAAAGCTACAATCCCCGAAAAGATATACTTCATTGGCCCTTCAATTTCATTGTGTTTCTTCTCAGAATGTTTATCTCCACCCAATCTAATGGAGTAGTAAACGCCTCCATACACCATATACAATAAACCACCAATAATAATTGCGAGTACATTCAATTCGTTCCAATCAATCAACATAAAGAGCCCCCTTTAACAACTAAATTCAATTTTTTCTAGTATAATTCCTGCATGCTCTCATCTTTTGCATCCATTATTTTCATCTTATCTCATGGGATAATGGGTATCCATATATTTAGTAGGCATCATTCACATCTTCCACATAATCTTTAGGGATATTATATAGAAGAAACCCTCTTTTTTCCGCAATATCTTCGGCTAAAGAATAAGCTTGTCTTTCTCCTGCGCTTGTTCCAACAAAAAAWAACCTTCAAATGAAATATTTCTGAAGGAAGGTTAAGTGTTGAATCATATGAACTGTCTAAGCGTCGCTTTCAGCCCATGAAAAAGGTGGATTTCCCCAACAAATTCCATCGATATGGGGCCGTCTCTAAATAAACCGACTCCAACCCATTAATTTGAACTTTCTTTATTAAAGTGCACACCACTTACTCACTCCGCCTTCATGAAAAGGATACGTACCTGCTGTTGTGACCAATACGGTTAGATTTTTCATTCATTTCACCAGTTTCTTTACACAAAATTTTATTTGGGAACTTGATCTTGATAATAGGCTACTGTTTCTTTCAAGCCTATTTCAAAACTAGGTCGAGGTTCCCATTGCAGGAACTCCCTTGCCTTGTCGAAGGATAAAGAACTGTCCTTAATATCCCCGGCTCTAGGATCTGTGTAAGTGATGTCTAATGGCTGATGAATCGATTCTTGCAAAATGGAAAGCAGTTTATTTAACGAAATGGGCTGGTTCGTACTGATATTAAACGCTCCACTACCACCAAATGCTACTGCCTGTATGTTTGCTTTTGCCACATCCTTCACAAAAATGAAATCCCTTGTCTGGCTACCGTCACCATAAACGGTGACCCCTGTATTACGAATGGCTTGATTGATGAAAATACTCACAACACCTGCCTCGCCAAGCATATTCTGTCTCATACCATAGACATTGCTATAGCGAAGGATCATGTAAGGCAATCCGTACAGTTGATGGAATAAGTGAATGTACTGCTCGGCGGAATATTTGGACTGTCCATAAAAAGAAATGGGCAAAATACGATGTTCTTCTTTCAACGGCATCTCTTTTGCCGAGCCATATACCGCTGCTGATGAAGCATATACTAGTTTGGAAACCTTGTACTTTGCGCAAAGCTTCAATATATTTAACGTTCCTAACGTATTAATCTCGCAATCGGTCAAAGGTTGTTGTGTTGAAAACTCCACAGACACTTGTGCTGCTTGATGTATGACGACTTCTGGATTGTGCATGCGAAAAACCTGTTCCAAGGTATCGGAACGAATATCGATATTGTAAAAAGGCACACTTTTCGGCACAAAGCTCAAATTGCCTGTGCTCAAGTCATCGACTACAATGGGCTCCCATCCGATATTCATTACTTCTTCTACAATAAAAGAACCTATAAAGCCCGCACCACCGGTTACCAATACTTTCATAACATCACCATTTCTTTTTGTGTTTGGTTTTATCCTATGCCACTTATAGTAGTCACATTCCAGTTACGATAAGAAAGCTAGTAGTTTTATATGTTTTAACAAAACAATCAAAATTACAGAAAAAGACTGCTTCTTGAATAGACACCAGAACGGCTCCTTATATGGTAAAACTATCCAACTACACATAACGATGTTATGATAAAACGAATAAAAATTAATATATTGGTAAGGGATTAGGAAATCCAGTCATTAGATAACAAATCATGGGTTTCGATAAAAAGTTCCTGTTCGTTCAACTATAATAGTGAAATATTCTTAAAGTGGGTGCGAATCAATGTTACGTAATGGTCATACTTTCATTATGAGTAAAATTTATTGGGTGTTATTAATCCCTGTTTTTTTATGGGTAAGCTATTATAATATTTTTTTTGGTTGGCAATTACATGACTTCAGCGTAAATGAAGCCGAAGATTTTGGTCGATATATATTTGTCTTAACTATAAGTGTTTGCCAAAGCTTTTTTTACATTTTATTAATTATGTTGGCTGTGTCTTTTTTTTTATTTAGAAATAAATATTCTTCATCATAATAGCGATTTTTTTATTGTAGGTTTTCTTACATGTTTGTTCTCATTCATAAATGGAGAGGTCCTTAATGAAGCGCAAAGGTATCAAAACAAGTAACTGAATTGGAACGATTTAAGCTTGTTACGTCCTTTTGAGGGTCAAGATTATGTTCCTGAAGGTTTTTTTATTAGAAGATATGTGGTTTTCGGGAGATGTAAGCTCAAATGCACGATAAAGAATTGTATAAGTTACCTATAAACTCTTCTTAAAAAAAGCCTGTCTCCCATTAAATTGGAGGACAGGCTTTATTATATTAATTCAAGTTACTGGCACACTAAAATTTCTCTGGAAAATATGCCTTTTTTGGCTACGCATCTGTCGATGATGTGAAAACCCGCTTCTTCAATCATGTGATCGATTGTGTCAATCGTAACGACCACGAGCTTCTTAGAAAAAGGCCGTGCATTCTTGAGGATGGATAGTTGATCCTCAGGTGTGGCATGTGTGTAGAGATTGTATGGCATATCAATAATGGTGGCATCATAGTTAGACGTCACTTCCGCGATTGGGCCAAGGTCAACATCCCCTGTTAATCCGAAATGCGCAATGTTTTCACGTGATCCTAGAACGACCAACGGATTAATATCGCGGCCGACTATATCGATTCCCATTGAAAGTGCTTCTACCAGGACAGTACCGATTCCACAGCACGGATCGATTGCTTTCACCCCATCTGGTTTTGGAACGGCAATATTTGCCACCGCACGGGCCACTCGTGTGCTAAGTGCTGTTGAATACTCACGCGGTTTTTTTAAATGGTGCAACCAAACAGCTTCACTTTTTAGGTACTCCCCAAAATACCAACGTCCATCGAATGGCACTAATCCAAATGTCATATCGGGGTGATGAACATCTGCTTCCCCTTCAATGATCATTCCAATTTCACGTTCGATTTCTCGCTTTTGTTGGTAGTCCACTTTTTCCGTTAGAGCCAAGTCATTGATTTTGACAAAAATGACTTTAAAAGTGGATTCCATCATATTTACGACTTCCACTTGCTTCAAAATATCCGAGAGCTCATCACCTTCAAAAATTACTTCTATTCGTTCTTTCATAAATGGACTTCTGCTCGGATTTATTTCATTCGAGCTTTTGATTATTTTAGTATGTGTATCCATATCAAAAAATGAACGCATTTCCAAATGACATAAAGATTCTTCGTCATTGGTGTATGCGTATGTATAAATAAATTCACCTGTTCGTTCTAGTTGATTCAAGTTATTCCCATCCTTTTTCATGCCCTTTACTTCGTGAAGAGCAGTACCTTGTTAGTATAACAACTGGTGAATATTTATGCCGGAAATGTGAAGAATAATTATAAATCGGTTTTTAATCCCTCTTTATTTTTATCGATAACTTAATAAAAAATAAATAATTTTTATCGATAAAATTATTTTAGAAAAATTTTATGAACATACATGAAGAATTGCATTTCAAGCCATACTTACTATGTACGGCCAACTTGAAAGGAGACATGATCAAATGCCAAATAACAATCAGAATTCTTCAGGTAACTCTTCAGGTAACAACAACCGAAACAAAACGAAAACACCACCAAAAACTGGGCAAACAAATGGTGCTCTAACAGGTCGAGAAGAATTCTCTCGTGAATTGACTGAAATCATTAATAAAGCCACACAATCAGGGCAAAGCCAAACTGCTCAAAAACGAAAAAATAACAAATAGTTTTTTCTCAACTCACATGAAAAGAAGCAGGATTCCTAAGGGGATGCCTGCTTCTTTTTCTATATAAAAGGCACAAATGCCTGTTTTTATTTTCCTTCATGCATTGACTTGAGATGGGTCATATTCAAATAAATAGTTTTCCCATTCCCTGTAACCAACTCCACCAAAACAGGATCGACTTGGTTCAAAATCCCGATTTTTCCGGAATCTTTTCCTAAATCAAATAGCACTATTTTCCCGATATACATTTTCATTTGCTCTTTAAACGTGTCAGCGAATGATTCGTCAGAAGAATTAAGTTGTTGACCTATCTTAATTTGATAAGGGGTTTGGTTGATATAGGGGATTAGCCATTTAAGATGGACGATTGGAATGTAAATCGTTTTAAATGCTGGCGAATCGAACACAATATAGTCTTCTTTGACATATCGGATATAACCATGTACTGTATGACTTCCGGTTAAAAAAAGTTCTACAAATTTACCAGACGCGTTCGTTAATATCTGTTTCATGGATAGCTGCTTTTCCTCTTTTTCAAACGGTGACATATCATTATTAATGTATTCTTCAGTATACGTTGTTTCCACTTTTTTTACGGAGATAAGATGCACGACTGGCAAATACACATACTGTTGACCGTTAAAAAGGACGATAATATCCGAACCTACTTCCAGAAGCTTTCCTATGATCGATTTTTTGGAGGATACTTCAACATCTATTATTTGACCTATATAAGAATCGAGACTATTCATTTATTCAACTCCTTTACTTATAAAATGAAGAGAAGCCACAAACTAACGTGACGAAAAGAGTCGCTGGAATAACCAATAATGCTGGTCTTCGGTATTTCTTTCTTAAAAAGAAGATCGATAAGTAAGTTAAGCGTCGCAATTCCAATCATGGAAGGAACGAAAGCGAAATCTCTATAGGAAATCAATCTAAACCAACCATTTTTAAACCAATTAGATTTGCTATATTACTCTCTCACCGATTGGCAAACTGGCAGACGTCGCAATAAATACTCCCGCGAATAAATTAGGCAATTTTTGATGTGTTTCAACCGAGACATGTTTACGATATGTAGGATGATTGGAGTGGTAATCAGAATACTTCCGACATTATTGAAGAAGATGGTCATTAAAAACACAATCATATACAGGAATAGTTTTAGTCCTGACCCTTTGCTTAATTAGCCAGATTAACCGCAATCCCCCAGAAAACTCCTTTACTTTCCAAAACAATACAAATGACAATTGTCGAAATGATCGTGATGGATGGTCCGCTTACCAGCCTAAATATTTCAAGAACATCACTAAATTGCACCACACCTGCAACAATAAGTAGAAGTGCTCCACAAAGTGCAGGGATGGATTCATTTATTCCCTGGGGTCTCCAAAGGATGAACAAAGTTGTGAGTGCAAAAATTGTAAATGTATTAACAAGTTCATATTTATGCATTTGGATTAATCCCATTAAAACGGAATTTCATTTATTTCTTATTATTAAGTTCAATTTGTATTGACTGCGACTGGATGATTACTTTTTCCTTTTTTGTGCTTTTCTCTTCATGCGTTTATTTCTTCGCATCATCGCAAGATACAATTCTTCTTCATACGTTAATCTTGTATAGGTTGAACTTGTATAGGTTGATGATTCTTGGTTTCCATCTGATTGCTTGCCATTTTTTGACGAGTTTTTTGATGTTTCTTGGTCTCCGTCTGATTCCTTGCCTTTTTTTGACGAGTTTTTTGATGTTTCTTGGTCTCCGTCTGATTCCTTGCCTTTTTTTGACTTTGTTTGTTGGGCATTTTCTTCTTCAGTTTGTTTGGCATTTTCTTCTTCTTCAGTTTTTTGCTCTTCTGGTTTATTAATATTTAGACTGAAATTTTTCACATGATAGTTAGCGATTCGGAAGATTTCGTTGTTAACAACCATTACTAGGTATTCATCATTGGCTTCGGTTAATAGACCTTCTATACTTTCCGGACCTTTTCTATTTATTTTAATCCAAGAGTATGTCAGATTTTTCAATAAACTATTGGTGTTGTCTGCAGTAATTTGTTCATAAACATCTTTTATTTCGTTCATTTTTAAGATTGCTTCATCTTCAGTAGCTTCGTCCGTTAACGTTTCCTCTACTTTTACTTCCTCATCTTTTACATCGACGTTATTGGTCGTGGGTATAGCGTGACTAAAACTTTTGATATGTTGTTCTTTGTAAAAAATTAATCCGTCCTGCTCAGTATGAAGAACAAAGAAGTCGTCCTTTACATCAATCAGTGTCCCAAACTTGGATTCTGGACCTTTCCCATTAATCTGGATAATTTGATCTTTGAAATGACCCGCAACTTCATTAAACTTGGCTGCTTTAACTAGGTAATTGGAATCATATACTCTTAAAATAGAATTAAATCGAATCTGGGAATTTTCTTTAATACTTTTAATGTGAGCGGTTTTGTAATAAATAATTTCGCCATCTTCTTTTTGCAGGGTTAAATAATCATCGTTGACATCCAGTAAAACGCCTACATTTGAATCGGGACCACCTTTGTAAACTTGAACTGACCTTCCAACTAATGAGATTAAATACTCATCTTTCATCCCGTTTTCCCCTTTCTTCTGTCTTGTCATTGCAAAACAAATAAAAATGCCTCATTAATTTTATTTAGGGCAAATTATTAAGTTTATGATTATGTATATGTCTACTCCTTCCATTGTGCATAGGTGAATTAATCAATTATTATCGTGCTGTTTTTGATTGCGTTCCTAATTCAAAGGAATGGYGACTAAATTGTAGAATATATACTCATAATTTAATTGGAGGTTTCGCAGTGGAAAATGCAATTTTTATATCAACTGAAATTAATTCCTTCATTACTTGAAGAATCAAATTGGACTGATAAAGAAAATAATATCGTTCAGCATCACTTCGAAGAGTTACAGCAATTACAAAAAACAGGTGAAAAAACGACCCCGCAATGAAAGAAGGCATAATGGAGGCTAAGTTGTTTCCCTATCGCGTAGCGTTAATAAAAGATTAATAGGGTATTTTTCAGTTACATCAAAATCCCCTTTTTAAGCCATACTTTCTTATATGGGGAGAGACAACCATAATTCATCAAGCAGCAATAAAAATTCGATGTCACAAACGCCGAAAGGGAATAGAAACAAAAGAGCGAAACCCAATTGGAGTGAATACCGATGAGCAATAATCGTGAAAAAGAGATTTTTTCTGACCCTGCCAATACGATTGTCAGTGTAAACGGCGTTCAAGTTTTTCTTGATAATAAGTTTGAAGATGAAACATTGAATGAGGAAATCGAAAGAGAGTACCATGTGGAAAATGAAGGGAAATCCATTATCAAGCAGCCAGAAAATAAACAGCATTAATCAAACGAACCACCTTTTATTCGTGTAAAAGGTGGTTCGTTTCATTTTGTTTTCACTCTGTACATCCAATGGTGCGTTGATTTCAGTCGCTAACGTATATGATATTCGTTGCCCTTTTTTGATACAGAAACTTTTCCCTAATCCTCATAAAAAGAAAGGCACGTGGGAATACTTCTTATAGCGATTTAAAATAGGAGGATATTTAATTTGGAAACGATAGAAAACTCATTATCCATTTTCGCCCTTGGCGGCGTAAATGAAATCGGAAAAAACATGTATGTCCTGCAAGTTGAGAACGATATCGTAGTCATCGACTGCGGATCTAAATTTCCAGATGAAAGCTTACTTGGCATAGATTTAATCATTCAAGATATTTCCTATTTACAGGAAAACAAGGAAAAGGTTCGTGCTTTAATCGTCACGCATGGTCATGAAGATCATATTGGGGGCATCCCATACTTATTAAAACAATTGAACATGCCGATTTATGCCACAAGAATGACGTTGGGATTAATTGAAATCAAGTTGAAAGAACATGGACTATTACGGCAAACTGAAATGAATTTGATTAATTCCAAGTCAAAAATCAACTTCAATGCCATTACATGTACTTTCTTTAAAACAAACCACAGCATCCCAGATTGTTTAGGAATTGCCTTTCACACACCTGAGGGTACGGTTGTTCATACCGGGGACTTTAAATTCGATTTAACTCCAGTGAATAATGAATATGCGGACATTCATGAAATGGCTGAAATCGGCAAGAATGGTGTTCTTGT
>NZ_JBFUJC010000021.1:0-18275 GCF_056401595.1 Paenisporosarcina sp. P4_E4_2
CAGCTGCTCTATGGGATGGTGAACGTGTGGTTATTAATAAAGATAACAAGTATCTGCTAGCACACATTCGTAATTTATCAGAAGAAAGCGATATTAATTATGCAAAAGGCCTCTATCGCTATTCAATGTTATTTAGTGCCATTTCATCTAGAGCTTCATATCTAGAGGCACATCCCTCTGTTAATGAAACTGAATCAAATGACAAGTTTCTAAGTCTAGAAGAAACGGTGACTCAAGATACAAAGGCTGTTGCGCGTACCTTATTTGTAAATGAGAATTTAGCATTATCAATCCGTAAAGGCATGTAAACGAGCGGAAATGAAGAAAATTTCTAAAATCAAAGAAAATACAAAAAAGCCTAGTTCTTTGAACTAGGCTTTTTTCTTATATACACAAGCACCTCAATTGAGTAGTTATATGTAAAGCAAATTAGCCAGAAGATACTTACTTTATATTTAATTAATTTTATTCAGGACATCTACTATAGATAGGCCCACAGCTTTAGCTAGGTTTACAGGAACAGCATTACCAATTTGTTTATAAGCATTGGACATGGAACAATCAAAAGTCCATGTGTCCGGAAAACTCTGAATTCTAGCATACTCGCTAACAGTAAAAGGTCTCGTTTCATCAGGATGACATCTTTCAGTTTGCTTTTGTGCAGGTGAACAGGTTAATGTAAGTGATGGTTCATCCCATGAAAGTCTTCTGGCCATGCCAGTTCTTCCTCCTCCTGAGTAGTAACTTTTACCCATATAATCTTTGGCGATTTCTTGATCAATATCTCTCCAATATCCACCAGCAGGTACAAGATCTAAAACCTTCTTTTTAGATTCAGGATATTTAGCGCCAGCTGATTCTGGAACATTTTTTAAGATATCTCTTAACGTCAGTGTATATCCATATGGGTTTGGTAGTTGATAGGAAAGATCGTGCATTTTGGCAAGGTCATTTCTAATTCCGACAATTACAATTCTTTCTCTCTTTTGAGCTACATCATAATCTAGAGCTTTTAAAACTTTCCATTGAACTTTGTAGCCGATATCTGAGAAAACTTTTATCATAGTTGCTAAAGTTCTGCCATTATCATGATTAACAAGGCCTTTAACGTTCTCAGCTAAAAACATTTTGGGTAACATTTGCTCAAGAACTTTAGCATAGTAATAAAACATTGTTCCTCTTGCATCAGATAAACCCATCTTTTTGCCCGCATAACTAAATGTTTGGCAAGGAAATCCGCCTGATAACAAATCAACTTCACCGATGGGGGCATCAATAAAGTTTCTAATGCCCATCTCAGCTACCTCGATAATGTCTTTCTCAATTACATTCCAGTTTGGTCTATTAAACCTGAGGGTTTGACAAGCATACTTATCTAATTCAACTAAGCCTAATGTGTCAAAACCTGCCTCTTCAAGACCAAGAGCTAATCCACCTGCTCCAGCAAAAAGCTCAACAGCAGTATATTGTTTATTAGGTACTACATCCCTAATATCAACAAACTTATTACCCTCAAAGTCAGAAACATTTATAGATTCTTCGTCTTGTGAATGTTCTACTATATTTTCAATATCCTCTAAATCCATTGAATATTGTTCGTAATCTAATATTTCTTCTAGTTTAATATCTAGCACAGAACATAATTTAAGAACATTAGACTTAATAGGATTAAATTTTGAGGAGAGTAGCATAGATAGTTGGTTTTTACTTATCTCCAATTTATCAGCTAATTCTTGTTGGGTAGAAATGTCATTATTTTTCATATGCTCTCGTACTTTTTCTTTACTTATTGTATACATATCTTAACCCTCCCCGAAAGTTAAAGTATTTATTTAACTTGATAGGGTTATTGTAAATTAAATTGTACATTGGAGTCAACCAGCATTTACCTTAGAATTGAAGGGTAACAGGAGAATTAGGGTTGTATGAAAATACAAAGTTATTCTCACATCTTGTTATAACGTTTTATGATTTGTATCAAGGTATGTAGACTTAGTGAAGCTTAAGAAATATTTTAAAGCATTACTATACATTCTATTTCCTCGTAAATCTTTCTCCGAAAATTCTGGGACAGCTAAATATTTTATAGTTAAAGACTCTAGCAAGATGGGATCGTCAATATAATATAAACTTTTATTAACTAAATCATATTTCATTAAACCCTTGGAAATTGTACTAATCGCACTAGAGTATTTCCCTGTAGTACTTATAGAAAGATTAGTGTTTTTTAAAAGCCAATTAGTAAAATCAATTTTTTTTTGCATAATAACATCCTCTGTTTCAATTTTTAATTAGTAAATCTTGAGTGAAAAAATTAAGTGGATTTATTCAAATCATCACTTGAAATATATTTTTTTAGTACTAATAAGTCATCTTGAATAAAAAATTCGATGGAACTATTATTGTTAATACAAAGTAATGATCTTATTTCTAATGGCAAATTAATCCTTCCTACTACATCAACTTTTCTTGTTATAATTTTGTTATTAGATTCAGTGGATTTTTTAATCGTTTTTTTCTGAAATAGAATAATAATCACTCCCTAAAGTTATTATACATTTACAATAGGCAGGTGGCTGTCATAAATGTATAATTTTCCATAATATTAGAAGGGAGTTCTCAAAATGATCTATACAACATGTATTAAAGATATAACAAAAGATCAATTGAATGGATTTTTTGTTGGGTGGCCAAATCCGCCATCGTCTGAAGTCCATCTTAAATTACTGAAAAAAAGCTCACATGTGGTATTGGCAATTTATGAGAAATCCAATCAAGTCATCGGGTTCATCACAGCGAACAGTGATGATGTATTGTCTGCTTATATACCGTTTTTGGAAGTTTTGCCAGCTTATCAAGGACAAGGTATTGGTAAACAACTTGTCAAAGAAATGTTTAACGTATTGAGTGATATTTATATGATTGATCTGATGTGTGATGAAGACTTGATGGGATACTATGAAAAATTAGGAATGCAACAAGCACACGGAATGATACGAAGAAATTATTCAAAACAATCTGGTTTGTAAGGGGAGAACCTAATGGAGTTCGATACGTTGAAGTGGGTGCTATTAGGCATTTGCGCATTGTTGTTTGCGATTAAGTTCTATGTAAAACGAGAGTCACTTCTTTGGGGCCTGATTTTTTATGTAGGTGTGTTTGCATCAATGTCCTATTATGTATATTTCAATGACTGGGGACAGGGGTGGAAGATTGGGTTTTTGTTAATCGCATCATTTGTTTTCTGGCAACTTCTATTTAAAGAAATTGCTCAGTTCCGTCGTTTACGAACAGTCCGAACCCAAAAATGAATGAAGCAGGAATCGGCCGAAATTGCATCTTCGGCCGATTATTTTATTTAAAGAGAGTGTCGAGTCTTTAGTTACCCAAACGAACAACTACGTTAACTTTTAACCCCCATGTCCAGGACACATGGGGGTTTGTGATGTGTTTTAAAAAATAATTAGAAAATTGCAACATTTTTCCTGTCCATCGCGTCATAAATACTATAGAGATAGGGGGTAGTCGAAGATGAGGAAGAGGATTTTATTCATACTACTTTCCAGCTTGTTGGTTTTATTAGCTGCGTGTAGCGGGGGCGAGGAGAAAGCTGAAAGTTCCGAGGACAAAGCGCTTGCACCGCAGTCAGATTCCAATGAAGTAGCTACGGAAGAGTCTGAGGAATTAGCTAACAATTCAAGTTCAGGTGAAGCCAAGAAAACAGCACCTACTGTTGCAGTGGAAAGAATGATCATTCATAAGGCGATATTAAGTGTGAACGTCAAAGAATTGGATAAAGCACAAAGTAATATTCAGAAGAAAGTCGAGCAATATGGTGGATACATCGTGGAGTCTAACGTCTACCAAGAAGACGAACAAACGAGCGGCGGCAAAATGATTGTAAGGGTCCCAGAAGAGTACTTTGAAAAGTTTCTATTAGAAGCTGAAGGAGAAGCGGCAAAAGTGTTGGAACGCAATGTGACGGGTCAGGATGTCACAGAGCAATACGTGGACCTCGAATCACGAGTGAAATCAAAACGAGCGGTTGAAGAACGCTTACTGGATTTCATGAGCAAAGCACAAAAAACCGAAGACTTGCTGAAAATTTCTGCAGATTTAGCACAAGTTCAAGAAGAGATTGAAGTGATGGTCGGTAAGATGAAGTATCTTGAAAACCAGACGTCGTTCTCGACGATTGAAATCACAATGTATGAAAAGCGTGTGGTTGTTCCTGAGATAGATAGCAAAGAGTTAAATACATGGGAAAAAACAAAAAAACAATTCGAGACAAGCATGAATTCCTTACTTTCGGCATTCTCTGCATTGATTGTATTCTTCGTTGGTAACTTACCAGTTCTCGTTATTTTGACAGCCATTGGATTATTGGTCTATTTCGTCATTAAAAGAAGGCTTCGGAATGAACAGAAAAAGGTCTGAAGGTAAGGGGAGTAGTTCATGAGGAATAAGATTCTTGTGACAATGATGTTAGGTGTCGTTTTTAGTTTGATCAGCTTGTCCATCGTTCCGACAACCAGCTACGCATGTTCATGTGCTCAGCCTCCATCAGTAGAAGATGAGTTGGAACGCTCACAAGCCGTTTTTTCAGGTAAAGTACTTGAAGTGAAAGAACAAAAAAACTTTAAGGGGTATGTGAAGAAAAGAGTATTAATTGAGGTAGCAGAAACCTGGAAAGGTGTATCGGAGTCTCAAGTAATTATTACCACCGGAAGTGGTGGGGGTGATTGCGGCTATGAATTCCAGGTGGGTCAGGAATATTTAGTGTATGCGACTGAGTCTACGATGTATGGAGATAAAGCAGAGCTCGTAACAGTCATCTGTGATCGAACAACAGGGTTAAGTGCTGCACAGGAAGACTTGACCGTTCTCGGAGAAGGAAAAGAACCGACTGAACAAGTGGATTTAGTTGCAGAACAAGCGGGAATTGCCGAATCGAATGCAATGATTGCTGTTATTATTGCTGTCGGCATTGTTCTTTTAAGTTTCATCGTTTGGAAGAGGTTTAAGAAACGGTAATTCAACAAGAACCTCGTGAAAATCATACGCATATTAAAATGAACTTGGAAATTTTTCTATGCTTTATTTTTGATATAACACAGATGAAAAAAAGGGTTTTTGACCACAACTGTCAAAAACTCTTTTCCTTTTTCAACTGTATATCTTTTAACAGCGAGATGATTGCCTTGTTTTGTTCAACCTGCACGTCCGTATTGTTTTTGATGAGTCTAATCCATCGGACGACAAGGGCTCCAATGACAAGTAGGAATCCATACATAACCAACCACTCCAAATTATCCATTAGTCTACCTCCATCACTTAATTATGCAATCCCTAAAAATTGTTCCCAAAAAGACCGGAAGTCATTATTCATATTGGTTCACCTCGTTTTATCTTTGTCTAGTGGTTGGTCACTTTTGTCCATTCGTCTTCAATGGCCGCCATGATTTTATACGCACCAGACGACTTATTTGAACAAACCACAACAATGCGGGAATCATCCGGGTAATATGCCGAGTGAAAACTTACGCCTGGGTCATAGCCCATAACATGATACTTGGATACGATCTCGTCTTTTTTATTAATCCAAATCCCATAACCATAGTAGCTGCCTTCTTTTACTTGAACATGTGCCGTAAGCAGGTGATCAGTCATTTCCTTGCTAAGAATTTGATGATTCATAAGAGATTCCCAGAGAAGAGCCATATCGGTAACGGTGACATAGGCGCCGCCATCCGACCCACCTTTTGCAGGCAGTGAGTACATATTGGTTTTCCACGTTCCATCAGAATGATCGATGTATCCCCATGCCGTTCTCTCAGGTAGGGAGTCAAAAGAAAAGTAGCCCGAATCGACCATCTCAGCTTTTTTGAAAATGTATTCTTCCACATAGTCAGTGAAGGGAAATCCACTTGCCTGTTCCACAATCAACCCTAGCAAAATATAGCCGGAGTTATTGTAACTGAAACTCTCACCTGGTGGATTTTTCATCGGTTCATTTTGGAAAAGAGGAAGGAAATCCTTCAAGGTCCTGATATGGTACATTGGCGTTTTGATCCACAACTCCTCAAAATCATCCATGACTTCTTCGTCAAAATAATCAGGAACGCCCGATGTGTGGGTAAGCAAGTGATGGACAGTGACGTTGTCATCAAAATGAGGAAACTTTACATCCAGACAGTCTTTCAATTTGGAGTCGAAGGAAAGTTTTTTCTCCTCCACGAGTTTGCAGATGGCGATCGCGGTGAAGAGTTTGCATCCTGAAGCAATTCCATACCTGGTTCCAGACTGATTGTTTATTGCTTCTGCCCGATTGGCATATCCAAAGCTACGATCAATAAGAGCATTCTCGCTTTCTTTTACCAAAACGGTTCCAGAAAAATCATTTTCGCTTTGAAGGGAAACAATTCGATCCATAATCGTGTTTTTCATGTGAGATTCCTCCATTTCTTTAACTACCATTTACATTAAATTATTGCTAGTCTGCCACTCCTTAATCGCAAGGGAGCAAACAAGAATTAAGAGAGCCACCGATCTATATTTACCATGTTTCGTAAAAGTGAATGATGTATCTACTATTTATTATTCGCCAACCACCTAGTCTCTTCCTTTTTCTTTATAAGAAACTAACTAAAACGAGGGATTTCGAGGAATGGAAATGAATAGGTATGTATAGATGGGCAAGAAAAATGAAATGAGGAAACGCAATGTTGGAACAAGAGGGACCTGCATTTGTTATGTTTTCGACGGCACATCAGATCGTAATTGTGGGATTGGTTCTATTAATTGTTTTGTTATTTGCTTTCAAAAATAGATGGACGCTTCAACCTCGCAAAGCGCAACAAATAGAACGTCTTTTTGCCCTGTCCTTACTGGGCATGGATATCGCGTATTATATTTGGCTCTTTCAAACCGGAAGATGGAACTGGAGTAGTTCGTTGCCACTCGAATTGTGTAGCATCAGTTTAGCGTTGACCATGGTTCTGTTGTGGACCGGGAATAAGCATGTCTATGATTTTGTTTTCTATGCAGGAATAGGCGGTGCACTTCAAGCAATTTCAACACCAGTATTGGATTTAAGCTTCCCGCATTTCAGGTACTTCCACTTCTTTTTCACGCATTCGGGAATTGTCCTTGTAGCGCTATATTTTACATGGGTGAAAGGGTGCCGCCCTACTTTTAAAGGAATCCTCAAAACGATGCTCGCATTGAACGTATTGCTGCCAATCGTGTTTGTCATCAATGTTTTAGTTAACGGAAACTATATGTTTTTACGGACAAAACCACTGAACGGCAGTCTGCTTGATTACCTGGGACCATATCCATGGTACATCGTATCTCTTGAATTGGTGGCTTTCTTCATTTTCGTATGTTTATGGTTGGTTTTCAGAAAAAGGCGTTCAGGATAGGGGGAACTATTATTAAAAGCAAAAGAACAGGGACGCAATCGTCACGTGGTCAAGAATGGTGAGCGATCATCAGTTTATGCATAAGCCGAATCTCCTCGATATTGTTGAGGAGATTTTTTTATGTTCAATTGTAGATGAAAACAGCTGAATCCTCCTCTACGAAACTTATGTTCGCCATCATCTTTACCCCGCTCCAATATCATTGACTTTGCATAGTTTACCCCCTAAACTACTATTATTGGTTTAGGGGGTAAACTATTATGGATGAAAGAATAAAAGAAGCGGTATCACTCTTTGAAGAGGTACTCATATATGGGACTGAACGCGTCATTCGAAGTGTGGATGACCCAATATGGAAAGAATATTCACCTGAACAAATTCAAGTATTGAAACTGATTTACAAAGAAGGGGAAATAACATCAAGTCGA
The DNA here is from genome assembly GCF_056401595.1 of Paenisporosarcina sp. P4_E4_2. NCBI lineage: Bacteria > Bacillati > Bacillota > Bacilli > Caryophanales > Caryophanaceae > Paenisporosarcina > Paenisporosarcina sp. P4_E4_2. The sequence goes on from NZ_JBFUJC010000021.1 coordinate 7,853, forward strand.
CTCGCCATTTTGCAAGGCGTACATAAAAGCGCCATATCCAATCGTATAAAAAAACTGATGGAAAAAGAGTTGATTGACACAAAGCCTTCAGGAGATAAGCGAGAGAAGATTCTTGTGCTGACGAGTTTAGGGGAAGATGTCATCAATGAATCAGACCGAGTATTGCATGAATATATTGGAAAATTGATGTCCAATCAAGTGGATGATCGGGAAATTGACCAATTTTTAGTGACGTTCCGCAAGTTAAGAGAAATTTTGAAAATGAATGGAGTCTGACGAATGAAAACGATATTAAAATGGAAATGGCCAATCACCATCGGTTTACTCGCCATCACGATTCTCTTATTTATCATCGCCCCAAATTTGACGAAACAAGCGGAAGAAGCGGGCTCAATCCAGCTGTCTGGAGAGGCGTCGTCACAAAAAGCCGCCAAAATGTTGGCGGATGCAGGCGAAAGTGACCAAACGATTTCCGTTGTTGTGGAACTTGATAAAGCACTGAGGGATGTTGACCGTGAACAATTGGGCAATATGGCGAAGAAAATCTCAGCACTTTCAGAAACGGTGACCAGTGTCTTAAATCCCGTTGAAAGTGAAGAGCTCGAGAGTCAACTCGTTTCGGAAGATAAAAAAACAGTACTTATTCCCATTACAGTGGATGGGTCTGATGAAGAAGTTAATGAGGTTGCACAAGAAATTCGCGATTCGATCATTCCTTCAGACATGACAGCTTACGTGACAGGCGAAGCCATCATCAACAATGATGTTAATAAAAGTGCGCAAGAAGGCTTAAAGCGGACAGAGCTTATTACAGTTGTGTTGATTTTTGGTTTGTTGCTTGCTGTTTTCCGTTCGATTGTCACGCCATTCATTCCTTTGGTGGCAGTGGGTCTTACGTATTTATTGAGCCAATCACTTGTGGCATTTTTCATCGATTGGTTTGGTTTCCCGGTTTCTAACTATACCCAGATTTTCTTGGTGGCGATATTGTTCGGGATTGGAACGGACTACTGTATTTTACTGCTGAGCCGTTACAAGGAAGAATTATCTGCAGGTCACTCGGTAGAAGAAGCCATTGTAAACACCTACAAAACTGCCGGCCGTACGTTACTGATCAGTGGTCTTGCTGTATTTATTGGGTTCTTCGCGATAGGTTTTGCGGATTTCCCAATATTTAAWTCGGCCGTTGCCGTTGCGGTAGGGATAGCGGTTCTATTGCTCGTATTGTTTACGATTGTGCCAGTGTTTATGTTGGTATTGAAAGAAAAACTATTCTGGCCTTCGAAAAAATCGGCAGCGCACCACGACAGCGGCTTATGGGGATGGATGAGCAAGCTTTCCGTCAATCGCCCGGTTCTATCTATGCTGGTTGTCGCAATTATTACGGTTCCTTTGTTGCTGACATACGATAACTCCTTGTCATTTAACACAGTGGATGAAATCGGCAGTAACTATGAATCGGTTAAAGGCTTACGCGCCATAGAAAATGGCTTTGGCAAAGGGGACTCGTTGCCAGTTCAAGTCATTATTGAATCGGATGAGAAGCTAGCAAACGAAGAAATGATTCCGTATGTGGAGAGTTTAAGTCAACGCTTTGAACAAATCGAAGGTGTTGAGAAGATTAGAACAGTCACCCGACCTACTGGGGAAATGATCGAAGACTTATATGTCGATCATCAACTTGGTTTGATGGCGGATGGATTAACGGAAGCTCGCGAAGGACTCACTGAAATTGGAGCGGGTCTTGAGCAAATTCAAAGCGGATTGGCTGGAGCTGGCAATAGTGGTGGACTTGGAGAAGTTGCGGCAGGACTTGGTCAGCTAAACGACCAGTTGGCACTGACAACACAAGGGTTACAACAGACCGGTAATGTGCAACAAACAGTCGGTGCTTTGACGGCCATCAGTGGTCAACTTGGTCAAATTCAGCAAGGCCTTGCCGGAGCAAGTGGCGGCGGTAAAGGATTATCTAAGGTAACTGAGGGGCTTGCAGCTTCCAATAAGGGTCTAACACAAATTGCAGACGGACTTACGGAAGTCAGCGACATGATGAAGGCGATGAGTGAAAGTGATAGTGTGCGTGATACTGGACTGTATATTCCTGCAGGTACACTTGAAAGTGAAGAATTTTCTCAAGTATTGGACAGATATACATTCGCTGATGGCAAAGGGATAAAAATGGAAGTAGTCCTTTCGGATGACCCATATTCTCCTGAAGCCATTAAAACTGTGCAACGCTTGAAAGACGCAGTGGCATCAGAAGTAAAAGGAACACCGTTTGAAGATGCAAGCATTGCTTTTGGTGGTATATCGAGCGTAAATAGTGATTTAGCGGATATCTCTTCAAGCGATTTTTCAAGCACTGTCATGATTATGTTGATTAGTTTGTTTGTCGTCTTGACGATCTTATTCCGTTCCATGATCATGCCATTGTTCATGATCGGTTCGTTATTGCTGACGTACTTTACGTCAATTGCCATTGCTGAACTGATTTTCGAGAATCTACTTGGATATGACGGCATCAGCTGGGCTGTTCCATTCTTCGGTTTCGTCATGCTGATTGCACTTGGAGTCGATTATTCCATTTTCCTTCTCGACCGGTTCCGAGAAGAGGCGGAAAGTGGTTTGTCTGTTCGAGAAGCTATGCGTATTTCGATGGCCAAAATGGGAACGGTCATCATCACGRCAGCCATTATATTAGCAGGTACATTTGGTGCCATGATGCCTTCAGGGGTTCTGAGCCTGATGCAAATCGCGTCCATCGTGGTTATTGGATTATTGCTGTACGGTTTGATTGTCTTGCCATTACTCATACCGGCCATTACCGTATCGTTTGATCGTGGTGTATGGTGGCCGTTCGGCATTAAAAAGAAAAAATAGCTGTAAGAAAAGCCCTTCGAATTATTCTCGAAGGGCTTTTTGATTTACTATGACATTGTTTATCGTACATTTGCGCGAGCCGCATGTTCCGCATGAGCCAACAAGTATGAAAACCAAATACTTGTGTGTCTCACGCTTCAAAAGTGCTGCTCCTGCGGTTACTCGTCGCAAAGAATCGGTCCAAATCAAAACCTTTGGCCCGCTTCTTTCCTGCGGAATAACGGGCAGGCAAGAACCCGCAACGAGGACAAAGGAGCGAAGGCTAAGAACGCCACCTCGTGTGGCAACGCCTTCGTGACCAACATCCTGTTGGCCCGAGCCGATTCATTTCTCTATTTAAAAGAGAATAAATTTACAACCCAATCGGCAATTGAAAGAGCAGGAAATTGCCTGTCCATTGTTGACTTTCAATGAATACTTTTTCATTGCCCTTTTCAAACAAATAGCTGGAGCCGTTCTGTTCGACAAATTCCCATCCATTCTTTTTCATTCGCTGCTTGAGGGAATTAAGTGCCACATCGAGGGAATCATCCGTTACAAGCCAAACAAAGCCGTCTTGCTGTGCCACTTTAGAAAGCGGCAATTCCGATGAGACAGCAAGTTTTGCGACTTCCTGCTTGGTTTTATTAGAAAATGGAAGCTCGGGATAATGAAATTTAGTTGACAGAGCAGCATATACCGCAAGAAGGAACAGTATGACAAACAGAAGTATCCACTTTTTCATCTCAAAACCCATCCCATCCATCACGAAATTAATAGTTACTTATTAGACTCTAAAACCCACTCAAAAGTTCCAACATTTCACTAAATTACCAAACAAATTAACTGAAACTTCATCTTTGGAATTTCGTATAGTAGCTAAGGGAGTGATGGGCTATGTGGTCAACGTTTCAACAAAGACAATCGGAGCTAAAACTATTAATCAATGAACAAGAACGCTTGCAAAAGAAATTAGCTTCTCTTCAAACGGAAATCCTGGAACACACACACAAACGAAATGAACTCGAAAGTAAGCTGACAAAAGAACAACGGGATGTCGCAAAATTGGATGAGTTTTCATTTTCCAACGTGATGAGAAAGTGGAAAGGGACGCAGGAAGATGTCCGTGATCAAGAAATGGCTGAAGCAGCTTCAATAGAATTGAAGTGGAACGAAGCGGTGAAGGTGGTTCGAGACCTGGAAGTAGAATCAGCTATCATTCGTCAAGCATTAGCAGATGTACAGTTCCAAGACCTTCATGCGAACTGGCAACAGTTAATGATTGAAAAAGAGCGATGGTTGCGAGTCAATTCCCCGCAAGATAAAGCGGTGATGGAAGAACTGTATGACCGCAAAACAGTTGTCCAAACGATGCTTCGTGAAATCGAAGAAGCACGGGATGCAGGAAGTAGAGCAAATGTACTTTTATCCAAAGCAATTAGTCAGCTCGAATCTGCCCGCAACTATTCAACATGGGATACGTTTTTGGGTGGCGGAATGATTGTGACTGCGATGAAGCATAGTGCAATCGATGACTCAGAAGATATGATTCATAAAGCACAAATGGCTCTCCATCGCTTCAGAACGGAAGTCAAAGATGTGCAGGCACTTGAAGCCAATTCTTTTATCGTGGAACGCGGAGAGTTTATCAAAATGGCCGATTACTTTTTTGATGATATTTTCAGTGAGTGGACCATTCATTCACGAATATCCAGATCTCAAGGGAACTTGCAAAATACGGTAAAAGAAATCATGAAAGTCATGAACTCATTAGCCGGCAAAAAGCATGTATTGGATGCTGAACTGGTTGACATTGAAGAGAGAAGAAAACAATTAATCGAAGCGTAAGGAAGGTATTTTGACTATTGTCACGAAAGATACTTAAGAGGAAAGAAATCTTAAGGAGGAAAATTATGTATCATACAATTGATGAGTTTTTAACTGAATGGACTTACGAGAGTGACTCTACCCAACAAATACTGGACTTGTTTAACGATGATTCGTTAGGAACAAGAGTCAAAGAAGGAGAGCGTTCGTTAGGTTTCCTTGCTTGGCATACGATCGTTTCTATCAATGAAATGATGTCACGTGTCGGACTGAAGTTTGAAGCACCACATCACGATGCACCAATGCCGGAATCAGCAGCAGAAATTGCTGCTGGATACAAACAGGCGAACATGGCATTCAAAGAAGCCATTCGTTCACAATGGACGGATGCCAATCTTTCTGAAGAACACGACATGTATGGAGAAATGTGGACGAATGCTACTACACTGAACGTTATCGTTAAGCACCAAATCCACCACCGCGGCCAAATGACAATGTTGATGCGCCTGGCAGGACTGCCGATGATCGGAGTGTATGGTCCATCCCGTGAAGAATGGACATCCTATGGGGGCGACGTTCCAAAATAAGGTAAACAAAAGCAACTTCGAAAATGGAGTTGCTTTTTTGTATGCGAAAATCGATGTTCGCCTCATCTATTGAATGACTTTCCAACCTAACGTGGTCATAACCACTTGGCATGCCATATACCTAAAGTAAGTCAATTTTGGGAGATGGAATTATGGTGGTTTGGATTGATGTAAATGTAAGTAAACGCCAACTGAAACTTTACGATGCCAGTAGATTGCTGAAAACATATCCGATAGCAGTCGGGAAAATGTTAACACCTACACCAAGAGGAAATTATATTGTTGTGAACAAAGAGTATGACCCAGGTGGCCCATATGGGGTGTTATGGATGGGTTTATCTAAACCACATTACGGAATACACGGCACAAATAATCCCTCGTCCATTGGCAAGAAAGTTTCGCACGGGTGTATTCGGATGTATAACGATGACGTAACGGAGCTCTCATCCTTCGTGCCAATCGGAACAAATGTCTATATACATGCTTGAAGAAGAACAAAAAAAGCCCTCACAAGGGGCTTTTTTGATGTCTATATATGATTGATGGAAATTAAACGGGTACGTTTGCTTCTTTCTTAAAGACAGTTATTTTTCCGTTATCCGTAGAAAGTTGAACCGTATTCGTGCCACTTCCGAAAGTCGTGCGGGAATTCTTCTCCCCAAACACATCAATTTTTCCATGGTCAACCCTTGCACGAATCGAAACATCTGTCGGATTATTTTCAGTCGCAACCGATATGCTGCCATTGTCCGTTTCCAAATCAATCATGCGGTCAAGGCTCGTTGTTAAAAGTGAAATCTGTCCGTTATCCGTTCTTCCGGTAATATTTCCGTTCACATATTCCATGATGATTCGTCCGTTATCTGTTTCTGTGTGAACCTGTTCGGCATCTACATTCCGCATTTCAATTCTGCCATTGTCCGTCTCGGTAGTTAGTTTGTCGACTTGAACGTTATCGATTGCTATACGGCCATTATCTGTTTCAACGTCCAGAACCATTGCTGCAATTTCTTTTATTTCAATGCTTCCATTGTCAGAAGTTGCTTTCACTGTTTTTCCAAGAACTTTTATCGCTACAATGCCTCCATTATCTGTCTTCATGGAAATAGCTGTATATAGTTTTTTGGGGAGAGCCACATTGACCTTTACGCCTTTGAAGATCTGAAGAAATCCAAAGAATACAAATTTAGGGGCTTTTAGGTCAATCGATAATGTGTCTCCAATGACGTCTGCTGTTAATGCTAATTTTTCATGCGGGTTTACTAGCTCAATAGTGGTGACATCTGAATCAGATGGATATACATGTAAAGAGCCAATTTTGATGTTCATGGCAACTTTTGTGAAGTTATCATTCGTTATAAGAATCTTTTTCGCGTCTGTATTTGTATCAATTTTCTCGGGCACATAATTGGCAAGAAGCTCTTCAGCAATTTCTTTTGGAGAGCCAAGGGACGCGGCAATTTCGCTATCAGATTTACCATCTACACGTCCATCCGTAAAATACTCTTTAATATCCTGGAAAATATCGTTTCTTTCATCGGAAGGAAGTTTAGTCAAAGCCATTTCAAGTTCATTTAGAAATTGTTGTTCCGTCATCTTTTACACTCTCCTCAATTAAAGTATTCACGCCGTTTGTGAAGCTTTTCCATTCATTTAACTGTTCCTGTAAATATGTTCTGCCTAAATCGGTCAGTTTGTAATATTTACGGGAAGGACCTTCTGTAGACTCTTGTAAATAAGTAGTGAAATAACCTTCCTTGGTCAGACGTCGCAATAACGGATATACAGATCCCTCGGAAATTGAGATTTGGTCCGAGATTTTTTGTACAAGTTCATACCCATATCGATCTTTTTGATCCAATAACACAAGGACGCAAAGATTAAGTACGCCTTTCTTGAATTGAATATTCACCTTAAACCCCCTCCTTCCACTACTAGACAATATGCAGTACTGTTAAGAACAATATATCATGCAGTATTATTCTATGCAAGGTACTGAAAAATAATTATTTTTTTGTGAAAGGGTCTTTGAGATTTTTCAAAAGTTCTTGCTTATGAAGAGAGCAGACATGACAATGTACGTATATTCTTTACCTGTACCTAAAGTGTTTATGGGCACTTTTTATAGATGTTTGTGCGAATGATAAGTAATGGAAGAAGGGGGTTTCTTTATGCATGTATACGTTCTGACGAAGGACTCACTAGAAGCACAAGGAATAAAATGGATGATTTCTTCGCAGTTGCGAGATGTTTTTGTGGAATTGGGGGACTCAGTCACTACTCTACAAAAAGATATGGTTTCCAGGGAATTTGATATTTATATTATTGATATGGACTTATGGTCTGCCTCGGAAGAAAGTATCCTGCCTTCAGGAGCGAGGTGGCTAGGGGTATCCTCAGATCGAACGTTTCAAACTGCATACCGTGCACTTAAACATAAAGCGGAAGATTTATTGTTCCGTCCTTTCCAGCCCGAACATCTGATTAAGCATATCCAGCAAACGCGTTTTCGTGTGCGCAACGAAAAGAAAGGGATTCCTCAACTGGATGCATATCAAGAATCGAATTTTACATATGAAGATTTATTGTTGGCGAAAACGTACCCAAGGACTTCTGTACTCTTAAGTGCAATTGTTCCTGCGAGCCGGGAAGAGGGAACGCAATTGGTGAAATCGCTGGAAGAGTTCGCATTCCCCTCGCATTTTGAACTATTTCCGTTTACTGATTTTATTGTTGTTGTACACCGACTACCTGAACTTGAAAGCATGCAGGAAGCCTATCTGGCGTTTTATGCGTCTTGGAAACGCCAATCCAATACACTATTGTCCATTTACTTATACGAATCACCTGGCGACCAAGATATTCGTTCACTTTATCAAAAAATGCGTCGCTTCCAAGAACGTGTTTTTTATGATGGCTATGATATTTTATCCGTTGAAGCTGAAGATTTATCGTGGTGTGAAATGGATCCGTTTTTGTCTCCCATAGAGCAACGCATGTGGATTGAAATGCTAGGAAAACAGGACGTTAAAGCAATTCGTCAATGGTTGGAGCAAGATTTTCTAACCCTTGAAGCACCTTACCCGGATCCTGAAATGGTGCGAATCCGTTTGACTAGTGTTCTTGCGCAAATCAGAAGATATATGTCGGCCAATTCGATTCAAAATCCCCCCCTTGAAAAACAGTACCATCAACTATTTCAAGACATCATCCGCGAGCCGGTTATGTATCACATCATTCAAAGCTTTGGTGACTTCACAGCGGATTTGATGAAAGTAACAAGTTTAGTGGAATCAGGGACGTCTAATTTCTCAGATAGAGTAAGAATGATGATGGAATCAAATTATTGGGATTCGAATTGGAACTTGGCGGCTTGTGCAGATGCTTTGCAAATGAATAAAAGCACATTAAGTCGAAGGTTTTCGAAAAGTACAGGCAAGAATTTCAGGGAAACGCTACAAGAAATTCGCCTTGGAGAAGCAAAACGATTATTAAAAGAAACAAACGCAACTTTAGAAGAAGTATCGAGATTGGCGGGTTTCACACATCAATCTTATTTCAATGCGAAGTTCAGAGCATCAACTGGGAAAACCCCAACCCAGTATCGATTTAATTGGGGAAGATGAATCGAGTTTTTCGATTATAAATTAGTTTCTCTGGTTATATCATTAGTTGTCTATTTGGAGAAAAAAGTATTTTACAAGGCCGATTATCCAATCGGTCTTTTTTGTATGTAAAAATGATTGAAACGGGAATAAATTATAAAAATCTTTTCAAATCAAAGAAATAATTCAATAAAACATAAATAATAAACTAAATTATAAATAAATTATCAGAACTTTCACGATACAATGAAACTATTAATAAGGGGGCGAATGAAAATGAAAGCGAATACAACTGAACGAGTTATCCAATATAGAGGAACAGAATTGAACACGAAAGGCTGGCAACAAGAAGCCGCACTTCGTATGTTAAACAACAATTTACACCCAGACGTGGCAGAGCATCCTGAAGATTTAGTGGTATACGGAGGAATCGGTAAAGCTGCGCGTAACTGGGAAAGTTACGACGCTATTGTGCGCTCATTAAAAGAGTTGGAGAACGATGAAACCTTGCTGGTTCAATCCGGAAAACCGGTAGCGATTTTCAAAACTCATACAGATGCACCACGTGTGTTGATTGCCAATTCGAATATTGTGCCAGCGTACGCAAACTGGGAAACGTTCCATGAGCTAGATAAAAAAGGCTTGATGATGTACGGCCAAATGACAGCAGGTAGCTGGATTTATATCGGATCACAAGGGATTGTCCAAGGAACATATGAAACATTTGCTGAACTGGCAAAACAACATTTCGGAGAATCTTTGAAAGGTACCATTACATTGACAGCTGGTCTTGGTGGAATGGGCGGTGCTCAACCATTAGCAGTAACAATGGCTGGCGGAGTTTGTATCGGTATTGAAGTAGACGAGACGCGTATCGATCGACGTATTGAAACGCGCTATACTGACGTAAAAACAGATTCGTTGGATGAAGCAATCCGTTTAGCGGAAGAGGCAAAAGCGGAAGGAAAAGCGTTATCGATTGGGTTGCTTGGCAATGCCGCAGACGTCTTACCGGAAATGATCGCACGTGGCTTTATTCCGGATGTGTTAACGGATCAAACTTCTGCACATGATCCATTGAACGGCTATATCCCATCAAAAATGTCATTGGAAGAAGCAGCGAAGCTCCGTTCAGAAAACCCGACGGAGTACGTCAAGCTTTCTAAAGCATCGATGGCGAAGCATGTTTCTTCAATGGTAGAGATGATGGACAAAGGCGCCATTACATTTGATTACGGCAACAACATCCGTCAAGTGGCAAAAGATGAAGGGGTTGAACGTGCGTTTGACTTCCCAGGATTCGTTCCAGCTTACATTCGACCACAGTTCTGTGAAGGTAAAGGGCCATTCCGTTGGGTAGCACTTTCTGGTGACCCGGAAGATATCCGCAAAACAGACGAAGTGATTTTACGCGAATTTAGCTACAACAAGCATTTATGTAACTGGATTAAAATGGCTCAGGAGAAAATTCAGTTCCAAGGCCTTCCTTCACGCATTTGTTGGTTGGGATACGGCGAACGTGCACGTTTCGGGAAAATCATTAAC
>NZ_JBFUJC010000022.1:0-18228 GCF_056401595.1 Paenisporosarcina sp. P4_E4_2
TCTAATAACATAGTTATAAAATGCATAGTTAATGTACTTAACTTTTTTGGCACTTAACAACACTCTTGGAGTCCATTGCTCGTCTTCATGCAAAATACCATACTTAAAAAATAAGTTATTTCTTATTAAAAAATTTCTACGAAAAAGTCCTAGCCATGCCTGCATAGAACAGTTTCCCTTTTTTAATTCTTCTTCTAAAAACTCATTACCCGTATATTCTTTAAATTCGGAAATATTATTTCGCTCAATTGTATAAGATTTATTACTATAAATCCAAGTAGCATTTCCATATACAACATCAATATTTTTATTATCTATTTTTCCAACAAGACGTTCACATGCATTTTCATTGAGATAATCATCGGAATCTAAAAAAAGTACATAATCACCTTTAGCAAACCTCAACCCTGCATTTCTAGCATCTGAAAGTCCTCCATTTTTTTGGTGTAAAACAAATATCCTATTATCTTCTTTTGCATAATTATCACAAAGAAGACCACAATTATCAGGGGACCCATCGTCTACTAAGATTATTTCAAGATTGCTATATGTTTGATTAACTATGCTATTAACACATCTTTCTAAAAAATCTTCAACTTTATAAACTGGAACAACAATGCTAATCAACAAGTCATTTACCTACTTTTTAAAATATTTTTATTTTTTTACCATTCTCATATTCTTCATAGAACATTCTTTTTACGTAAATATATTATCAAAAATAACATATTAATATTTTTAAATTGTATCAACTTCAAAATAATTTTTTGATGAAAAGAAAAATCTTTTATGCTACTATTTTTATACCATTTTGGGTATCGTTGTTCCCAATGTTTAATATGATTAATGATAGCTCTTTTATTTTCCTTTTTTAAAACTAACGTAAGCACAGTAGTATAAAGCAACTCTTTGATAAATAATGTTTCTAATTCTAAAGGATATTTGTATTTTAACCTCTTAGCTATTATCTCGAATGCGCTAATTGCATACTTTATATCTACATATCTCTCATCATGAACTATTGAATTCTCATGAATTATATAATTATATAATGGTTTCTTTAGATAGTAGATACAGTCACAAAAAGGTGTGGTTAATTTATTAAAAACCATGTCTTCAAATCTCATTAAATCGGGAAATATAATGTTATTTTCTTCTACCGTTTTCTTTCTATAAACCTTGCAGCATGTACTTCCCGATGCATGTGAAATAACATTTTTCTTATTTATTATCCCTTCTTTATTGTTAGGAATTGAGGAACAAAGAATGAGTTTCTTATCATCTTGTTTATAATAATCAAAGATTATACAATCTACATCATTGTATTGATTGATAATATTATTAATCTCTTGAAAATAATGCTGATTAATATTATCATCGCTATCGATAAATGTCAGATATTGACCTCTAGATTTAAATAATCCTAGGTTTCTTGTTATTCCGGGTCCACTGTTTTTTTCATTCTGCATTATAACTAAATTCAAATTACTAGTAGTTTTATAGTTAAGCAATTTTTCATATGAGTCATCTGTTGAACAATCATCAATTACAATAACTTCAAAATCTTTTAATGTTTGTTCTTCTAAACTCTTAAAATATCCCGCCATCAAGTGAAAAGAATTGTACATTGGAGTAATAATGGAAAACTGCACTTAATCACCTCTAAATTCACTTTACTTTTACTACATATAATCCTCGCTTACCTTCAAAGACCGAATCAAAGCAGATTTCATCCCCAACCCGATTCCATCTCGGATGCAAATCGCACCTTGTATCATTATCATATTTAAATGGTGCAAATACTCTTGCTAGCTTTAGAATTTTATTTCCCTTGATTAACATCACAGATGCAACTCTAGCTCTATCTGGGTAAGTATCTGTCACAACCCCGCTCCCATTAGGTGAGTAACTTGGGTGGCCATCCGTAGTTAATTCTGGCCATTTCTTTTTATACTCTTGAGTCTGATCAGTCATTAGATAATATCCATTACCTCTATCTTTTTTGTGTGCAAAAGCTAATAGGTCTTTGCTATTTTTCCAATAGCAGTGAGATGTCATATTATCATCACTTAAATTATACATATTTGTTCCATCTATATTTACAGTAACTAATCTGGTGTACTTTCTAGACCCATTTATCCATCTATGTAAAACCATAAATCTTTTTCCAAAAGGATTTATCATAATGTGATTTACCTTATGCTCCGCATTTATCATTTCATTTCTCGGCTCGAAGTTCGAAAAATCAGTATAGTTCATCAATGGTTTAACCTCACCATTTTCTAAATTCACATGCCAAATACAGGGCATATTAGGGCACTTTTCGTTTGCGGTTGTTTCTGAAAGATTGGAATATCCATATCCTTTACGCAAACGATGTAGCCGTGCAAAATCTAATGAAAGCGCAAATTCCCCATCCTCTGATACACTATAAACTGGCATTGGAATAACTCTCTCTTCTTTTGTATTTAAGTTATAGATAACTGAGCAATAACATCCGTTTCGAAAATCATTATAAATAACTTTATCAATGTAGGAAGGTYCTAACCACTGTAACATGCAACCTTGCTGGACGTTCCAGGAATTAGTCTTCCCGATTATTTCAAATGAATTGTTATTTTTTGTATCAAACAACACAATATCTGCTGCTTCTTTAGGCGCAACGGATGAATGTGCATCTCTTACTCTTAAACAAAGCATATATCTATTAGTGGCATCCCACGGTGATTTATCATAGTATCCAAAAAAATATTCCATCCCATCTTTCGGAGATATTCTCATAATATCCCCTTCGGATTCAATTTTTGGAGATAGTGCATACATAGATAACTGATATGTTCTCTTTATAATCTTTTTTATTCCGGGATATTTATTCAATTGATTATTAATTTTTGCTTCAAAATTACTCATAGTATGTCTCCTAATACATTTCACATTTTTATTAGTTAATTACAAATTCTCCTTGTACCAGTTAATCGATGCTAAAATCCCTCGCTTAAAACTCCAATTAGGATTATATCCGAACATTTCTTGTGCTTTAGATATATCAGCATTACTATGCTTAATATCTCCAGCTCTTTCTGGTCCGAAAATTGGCTTTATGTCTTTTGCTAAAGAGTCACATAACCCATTATAGATATCAATCAAATATTCTTGACCACCACAAGCAATATTATATGCTTGGCCTGCTGCTAATTCAGAAGACTTACAAGCTTTCAAATTAGCCTCAATTACATTTTCAATATATGTAAAGTCTCTGCTTTGATTACCATCTCCATTAATTATTGGTCGTTCACCATTAAGTAATTGTTTAATAAACTTAGGTATTACAGCTGCATATGCGCCATTGGGGTTCTGTCTTCTCCCGAATACATTAAAATACCGAAGTCCTACAGTGTCAAGATTATATAACTTTGTATAGATATGTCCATATTGCTCATTCACCTTTTTGGTAAGTGCGTAAGGTGACATCAATTTACCTTCTCTTCCTTCTTTTTTTGGTAGAGTAGGTTCATCTCCGTAAACTGAGGAACTTGAAGCATATATAAATTTCTTTATACTATTTGTTCTTGATGCCTCTAGCATATTTAAAGTACCTTTTATATTAATTTCTTCATAAAGCAACGGCATTTCTATACTTCTTGGCACACTTCCCCAAGCAGCTTGATGAAGAACATAATCAACACCTTTGCATGCTCTCATACAAGTATCTAAATCACGGATGTCACCCTCAAGAAATTCAAATTTCTTATTATTCAAAAAATCTTCTACATTCTCTTTTTTACCATTTGAAAGGTTATCAAGTCCTCTTACTTGATAACCTAATGAAAGTATTGCTTCTACTAAATTAGATCCAATAAAGCCTGCTGCTCCAGTTATTAAGAATTTTGTATCTTTTGGGAACTCGATGTTTTCATATCCCATCTTATAGCCTCCAATATAAGAAGCCCATTTCTTCTGCTTCTTTCCGACTAAACACTGCTTTAATGTCAATTAACACACAACTACTTGCATTATTTTGTGAACTTGAATCAATTGATGCAGCAACTTCTGTCATTACTTGTTCATCGATGTACTCCACTGAACGAAACATCTTCTTAACATCTTTTAATGATATATCTCTAAATTCATCATGTGGAACTGCAAAGATAACGGCATCCATTTCATTTATGTCTTTCAAATCACAAGGGTTTATTCTATATTCATTCCATAAATCATCTTTATCAGCTATAGGGTCTACTACTTTCACTTCTATTCCGTATTCTTCTAACTCTTTTATTACATCTAATACTTTTGTGTTTCTGACATCTGGGCAGTTCTCTTTAAATGTAACCCCAAAAATGGCGACTTTTGAACCTTTAATTTGTTTGTTTGCTTTTATCATTTTCTTTACTGTACTTTCAGCAACGTATTTACCCATATCATCGTTTATTTTTCTTCCTGAAAGGATAATTTGTGAATAGTAACCCATTTGCTCTGCTTTATATGTTAAATAGTATGGATCAACGCCTATACAATGCCCCCCCACTAATCCAGGGGAGAATTTAAGAAAGTTCCATTTAGTTCCTGCAGCCTCAAGAACGGCTTTTGTGTCAATTTCCATTTTATTAAAAATGATCGATAGTTCATTCATAAAAGCTATATTTATGTCCCGTTGAGCATTCTCTATAACTTTAGCAGCCTCAGCTACTTTAATACTCTCCGCTTCGTATACTCCTGCAATAACAACTAGCTTGTACACTTTTGAAATTATTTCCAAAGTCTCTTTATCCATACCAGAAACTACTTTTATTATAGTTTCAAGTCTATGTTCTTGATCTCCCGGATTAATTCTTTCGGGTGAATAGCCTACTTTAAAATCTTTTCCACACTTTAGACCCGATTCTTTTTCTAAGATTGGAACACAGATATCTTCTGTTACGCCTGGATAAACTGTAGATTCAAATACAACAATTGAACCTTTACTCAAATTTCTACCTAACGTACGACTTGCGGATTCCACTGGTGATAAATCAGGAGTACGATCTTCCTTTACAGGCGTAGGTACAGCTACGATATGAAATTTAGCTTCTTTAAGACTTCTTTCATTATAAGTAAATTCTATAGTCGTGTTTTTAATTACTTCATTCCCTACTTCTTTTGTAGGGTCTATACCCTTTCTGTAAAGCTCAATTTTTTCCTTACTTACATCGAATCCAATAACATCAACCTTATTTGCAAAAGCAACTGCTATTGGCATCCCAACATAACCTAATCCTATTACAGAAATCTTTTCTTGTCTTTTTACTATCTCTTCGTAGTTAATCATATAATTTAACTCCAATTTTTTATTTTTTTGAAAACAATGCCGAAAACGAACCGATTCCATATGACGAGTGCAATATTAAAAATAAGAATGGCATTGAAAGTACATAATAAATTTTCTTTGTTTTCTTAATAGCAAATATTAAACCAAGTATAAAATGGAAACATATAACAGTAAGTAATAATTGCCAAAACCATGCACTTAAAAAGCCTAGGAGAGTACATCCAATAATCCCAGCTACAAAACAAAAAGGTATTAAATGTCTTATCGATAATGCTTTAGAATTTTTCTTAAAGACGATTATGTTCCATTTACCGTTTTGATATCCTTGTTTGGCCATGGACTTAACATTATTCCGCGCAAAGTAAGTTAATACAATAGAGGGATCTAAATAAAACTTACCTCCTACCGCTTTAATTCTTGAGTGTAAATCAATATCTTGATTTCTTTGCAAGGATTCATCAAAAAAACCTACTTTTTCAAATATACTTTTCTTATATAATCCAAATGCAACCGTATCCACATATCCAGCTTTTTTTGAATATCTGAATTTCGAATTACCAACCCCAAATGGGGAAGATAAAACATTAGAAATCGCTTTCCCCTTATTTCTGATAGTATCGGACTTCATACTTCCGCCAACACATACAGCATCCCCAACTCGCAACATAACTTCAACACATTTAGAGATGTAATCAGGTTCTACAAAACTATGGGCATCAATTCTAAAAACATACTCACCATTTGCCTCTTTAAGTCCTAAGTTCCATCCTGATGCAAGTATCTTTTGGGGATTATTTAAATACCTGATTTTCAAGTTGCAATCGTTTTTTTTGTAAATATCCGCTATCTTTTTTACAATCTGAAATGAATCATCTTCAGAATCACCGTCGATAAAAAGGATTTCATATTTGTCTTTTGGATAATCTTGATTAATTAATGAATTAATACTTTTTTCTATATATTCACTTTCATTTCTTGCTACAATAATAGCAGAAACATATGGTATATTTTCATAACCCATAAACTTACCTCATTCCAAAAAAGTTATCGTTTAGAACTATTTCCTATTACCTATTACCTATTAACTCTTCACTCCGTTCAATAGCAGAAAAATACTCCTCAGAGTTTATTTTCTTTTCTCTCAATAAAAAATCACCAAAATCTTCTGAAGTATCCATACCTACTGTACTTATTCCGTCTCTTTTAAATACCTTTACTGCCGTTCTGAAAATTATCTGCCAGTCACCCGTAAATGTAATATTATCAAGATAATCCAGATCAAAAGTTAATTTTTCTTCCCAAGTAACACAGTTTCGTCCATTGATCTGTGCCCACCCTGTGAGACCTGGTAAAATACCGTGTCTCTCTTTTTGTTTTGATGTCATAAACACTAAATCTTTAACAAGTTGTGGTCTTGGCCCTACAAACGCCATATCTCCTTTAAGTATATTAAAAAGTTCTGGTAACTCATCAAGTGATGTTGATCTTAAGAACTTCCCAAAACCCGTTAATCTAACACTATCCGGAAGTAACTCCCCATTCTTATCTTTCTTCTCTGTCATCGTCCTAAACTTATACATCGTAAAAATTACTTCATTAAATCCAGGTCTTTTTTGTCTAAATATAATTGGACTTCCAAGCTTTGTTCTTACAAGTATTGCAACTATTAGAAACAATGGACTAAACACGATAATAGCAACGATAGACAATAATAAATCCAATGGTCTTTTTAGATATCTTCTATACAATTCACCGTTAACATCTTTCATTGCTCTCACCATAATTCTTTAATAATTTTTATAATTCTTTTTAAATCAGCATCTGTCATCTTGGTATCAGAAGGTAAACACACACCATTCTCAAACAATTTCTCTGCTACATCCGTTCCAATAAAATCATATTTCTCGAAATAAGGCTGTATATGCATTGGCTTCCAAATTGGTCTTGACTCTATATTTTCTTTTTCAAGAGCTTCCATAATTTCTAAAGGTCTAATCTTGCCATATAACACCATTGAACTTAACCAATAGTTCGGGTCATCCCATTCATTGCTTGGCATAAATATTATTCCATCAAGATTATTAAGTTCTTTCTTATAAAAATCAAATATATATTTCTTCTTCTTAACTCTTTGGTCTAGTATCTTCAGCTGCCCTCGGCCAATCCCAGCTACTACATTACTCATACGGTAATTGAATCCTAATTCACTATGCTGATAGTGTCTTGCCTGATCCCTACTTTGAGTTGCCCAAAATCTTGCCTTAGAAATTCTTTCTTCATTATTGGAAACCAGCATTCCACCACCTGAAGTAGTGATGATTTTATTACCATTAAAAGAGAAAACCCCATAATCACCAAAAGTGCCTGTATGCTTTCCTTTATAGTAAGTGCCTAAACTCTCTGCAGCATCTTCAATTAGTGCAACATTGTGTTTTTTACATAGCTCTACTATTTTATCCATGTCTGCAGATAAACCATAAAGATGTACCACTATAACTGCCTTTACTTTGGGATACTTTTCAAAAGCCTCTTTCAATGCTTTAGGACTCATATTCCAAGTTTCATAATCGCTATCAATAAATACAGGAATAGCATTTTGATAGATAATTGGATTAGCTGTTGCTGAGAACGTAAGTGTTGGACAAAATACAATGTCCCCTTCTCCTACTCCTGCTGCTATTAAGGCTAAATGGATTGCCCCAGTACCAGAAGACAGTGCCGCAGCTGCGTTAGTACCCACCCTATTTGCAAGTTCTTTTTCAAATTCATTCACATTTTCACCAAGCGGTGCAATCCAGTTTGTTTCAAAAGCTTCCTTAACATATTGCATTTCATATCCCTCATCACTCATGTGAGGTGATGATAGGAAAATTCTTTCTGATTTTGTTAGTCTTTCTGCCATTTTTGGACTTCCTTCCTAAGGTAAGTTGTATCAATTTTTTAGTTACTTAGTACTTGATTGGCAATTCATCGTTTTCCACCCAACCAACTACGAAATTACTAAAGCAATTTCTAGCTTCCCCGTTAAATCATAAAGTCCATTATTTAATCGGGGGCTATTATTCAATACCAATATCTATTTAAGGACTCTCTTACTTTCTATTATCTGCTCAAGATACTCAACCAGCTCATTTCTCAATTCCTCATGCTGTAAAGCAAACTCAATAGTAGTCTTAACAAATCCTATCTTCTCCCCAACATCATAACGCTTACCCTCAAAATCATAAGCAAACACTCGTTGAACCTGATTTAGCTGTTCAATAGCATCGGTCAACTGGATTTCTCCACCCGCCCCTGCTCCTTGTTTCTCAAGGAAAGTAAAAATTTCAGGAGTTAAAATATATCGTCCCATTATTGCAAGATTTGACGGTGCCGTTCCCATTGGTGGTTTCTCGACAAAATTATCGACTTTATAAAGTCTTCCATCTCTTTCAAGAGGTGCAATAATCCCGTAACGATTCGTTTCACTATCAGGTACTTGTTGGACACCAATGACAGAAGCACCAGTTTCATCATATTGATTGATTAATTGTCGTAAACATGGTGTCTCAGCTTGTACTATGTCATCTCCCAATAGAACTGCAAAAGGTTCATCACCTATAAATTTTTTCGCACATAGTACAGCATGTCCCAGTCCAAGTGGTTCTTTTTGACGGATGAAATGAATCTCGACTTTAGAACTTTCTCTTACTTTTTCGAGTAATTCGAACTTCTCTTTACGAATCAAGTTTTCTTCCAATTCAAACGCATGATCAAAATGATCTTCAATCGCACGTTTTCCTTTACCTGTAACAATAATGATGTCTTCAACCCCTGAAGCAATAGCTTCTTCGACAATATATTGAATGGTCGGTTTATCAACAATTGGCAGCATTTCTTTCGGCATCGCCTTAGTTGCTGGCAAGAAACGTGTTCCTAAACCTGCGGCTGGTATGATTGCTTTTCTGACTTTCTTCATATTATATATACCTCACAATAATCGTATTATTTATCAAAAATCAGCTCTTGGTGATTTTTCCAATTAATAGTCAAAATAAAAGGGCGTTTCTCACGCCCAATTCATCCGACTTCATTCAACATTTGAAGAGTCTTAACCTCAACATTCCTTCGATTTGCAACCCCAACCAAAGTATCCTTCAACTCTGATCCTGCAAGTGTTGGAATCTTATCCAACAAGGAAAAAAGCTCATGCTTCGTAATCGGCGTTGCCTTCCCAATATAAATCTTCGGAAACACAACGTCGCTCTGACGTTCGCTTTCATTCATCAACTCTTCGAAAAGCTTCTCTCCGGGTCTAATTCCAGTCTCTTTAACTTCGATTTCACCATCGGAATAACCAGAAAGTCGAATCAAGTTCTTTGCTAGATCCACTATCTTAACTGGCTCGCCCATATCCAGTACGAATACTTCCCCACCATTGGCAAGAGTTCCAGCTTGAATCACAAGTCTCGATGCTTCTGGAATCGTCATGAAGTAACGAGTCATACGTGCGTCAGTTATAGTTACAGGACCACCTTTTGCAATTTGATTCTTAAATAGAGGGACCACACTACCACGAGAACCCAAAACATTCCCAAATCGTACTGCTGCGAACTTCGTCTTACTATCTTTCGCAAGATTCTGAATAATCATTTCCGCAAAACGTTTCGTCGCACCCATCACGTTAGGTGGGTTAACCGCTTTATCAGTCGAAACTAATACAAAGTTACTTACTCCAAAAGTGTCTGCCGCTTCCGCAACATTCTTCGTACCGAAGATATTGTTCTTAACAGCTTCCATCGGATTGTATTCCATCAACGGCACATGCTTATGTGCAGCAGCATGGTATATCACATCTGGTCTATACTCATCTACAAGGTCGAAGATTCTCGCACGATCTTGCACGTCAGCAATGATTGGACGAATATCTGTCCCTGTGCCTGCGATATTTTGTAGTTCTTGATCAATCAAGTAAATCGAGTTCTCTCCATGCCCTAACAAAATCAATTGTTTTGGACTGAATCGCATAACTTGTCGGCAAATCTCTGATCCTATGGAACCGCCCGCTCCAGTAACCAAGATTGTTTTGCCAGTAATGTTCTCAGAGATCACTTTCATATCCAGCTGAACTTCTTCTCGTCCTAGTAAATCCTCGATTTTCACATCGCGTATTTCGTTGACTGAAACTTTACCAGTCATCAAGTCTTCAATACGTGGAATCTGCTGTGTTTTAGCGCCCGACGCCACACAAACTTGAAGAATATCAACCATTTCATGTTTTGATAATGATGGAATCGCGAGTACAATATTTTCTACATTATGTTTTTTTACTATTGCTGGAATGTCTTTTATGTATCCTAGTACTTTAATCCCGTAAATCTCCAAGTTTTGTTTGGTRTGTTGGTCATCTACATAACCAACTGGAATTAGTTCAGCATCATGACTGTGCATCAACTGACGGGTAACCATTGTTCCAGCTGCACCCGCTCCGACTATTAACGTTCGTTTTCTTACATCGGTCTTTTCAAATCTGAATCTAGAGTCGGCATAAAGCCTCCAGGAAAATCTGGATCCTCCGATTAAAAACACATGCAGCATCCACGTTAGTGCCAAAACTCGCCAGTAGATGTTTTGTTGTAAGGCATATTGAATGACCATAACTGTTAAGATTGTATAAGTAACAGCACGCACGATGGATAAAACTTCTCCCACCGATGCGTACGTCCATACTTTTCGGTATAAGCCTAAACGCCAGGAAAAAAAGTGGTGGGCAAGGAAAATGGTAAGCGAACTGACAACAAGCATATCATTGTGAAATATGTCCAAATAAGGATGTAGGACGAAATAACATGCATAAATCGAGAAAAGTACGATGATTGAATCTAGAAGAATCAATAAATAGGTACGTTTATGAATAGTCATCGTCGCTACCTCCTTTTGAATGAGTTGATTAAACAAGACCGAACAGCTTCTTTCGTTGTTGAATTCGTTCTGGCGCTAATTTCCGCATCGAACGTCCAAGCAGTACATCTTCTGCTTGAAGATTTACCAGCTTCACCATATCTGAGCCAAGTTTTTTATCGAGCTTGTCCATCGCTTGTTTCCAGACACATGCACGATTTGTGATGTTATGAGCATCGGTTGCTACAAAGTGGGCGAGTTGGTGTTCAAGCATATTCAAACTCAATTTCTGTGTTTTCTTACCGAACATACCGGCTACGCTTGCTGCCGTCACTTGAGATAAAGCACCGTTTTTAATCAAGCGGTATAGCTTGTCCGAGTTTTCGGCAATTTCCGCATTTCGTTCAGGATGAGCGATGATTGGTGTGTAGCCATTAACGAGCAAGTCATAGAATAATTGCTCCGTATATTTAGGTATATTAGATGAAGGAAATTCAACCAATACATACTCTGAATCATTTAAAGTAAGCAATTCTTCTCCTCGGTTGAAGATGTCGACCATTTCACCAAATAAGCGAATTTCCTGGCCAGCGTATAGATCCAGCTGGATGTTCTGTCTATTTAATTCAGCTTTCACTTCTTGAACTTTAGAAAGAACGTCTTTTTTGTCATTTGTAAAGCTGGGGTGTCTATGATGCGGAGTCGCTATTATCGATGTAATGCCTTCCGCAACCGCTTGCTTCGCCATTTCGACACTGTCTGATAAGTTTTTCGACCCATCATCCAGACCCCATAGAATATGTGAATGAATATCAATCATCTAAATCCCCACTTTTCCCTTTTTATTAGTCCTTATTACCCTAACAACGCAACTATATTCATATATTAGCACGATAAAGTCACTATTAACAGGGGATTAACAGTGAATAAATTGTCGAAACGATAGGTAAATAGACTCTATTTTCAAAAGGAATCAATCGTTATGGCCATAATAATAATAATACTGTGAATCCTTTGCTTTTTTCATATTGAGCACAGCTCCAATCGTCTTGCCTTTAGCGGAATCCAATAGGTCTTTGGCTTTACGCGCAGCTTCATGTTCCGTCTTCCCACTACAGATAACCAAAATCGAACCATCGACTTTGTTCGACAAAATTTGTGCATCAGCAACAGCTAATACAGGAGGTGTGTCAAATAAAACTAAATCGAATTCCGTTTTCGTCTTTTCAATAAATTGCGACATTGCCTCAGATCCCAGCAATTCTGCCGGGTTAGGAGGAATCGGACCACATGTCAAAATAGATAAGTGTTCCACTTCTGTCTTTTGTACCGCTTCAGCCAATGTCGTTTGTTTAGTCAGGACGTTCGTCAATCCTCTGACGTTTTTCAAATTGAACGTATAATGCACGGTTGGTTTACGTAAATCGGTATCGACAAATAATACTTTCTTTCCTTGTTGGGCAAATGTAATCGCAAGATTGGCTACAGTGGTTGACTTGCCTTCTGCCGGACTTGAAGACGTTACTAAAATCGTTTTGTATTCTGTATCAATGGAAGAGAATTCAATGTTGGTACGTAACGTTCGGTATTGTTCTGTGATGGGCGAACGTGGACTGTCAATAGTAATTAATCGGCGTTCCATTTCTATCGCACGTCTTTTCTTAGCCATTGTTAATCTCTCCTTCTGGTTTCAGCTTCTGTTGCACTTTATTCATCTTGTCTTGCTCTTTTTTCTCCATAGAAGAAAT
Organism: Paenisporosarcina sp. P4_E4_2; assembly: GCF_056401595.1. Lineage (NCBI taxonomy): Bacteria > Bacillati > Bacillota > Bacilli > Caryophanales > Caryophanaceae > Paenisporosarcina > Paenisporosarcina sp. P4_E4_2. Next base: position 12,937 of record NZ_JBFUJC010000022.1, read on the forward strand.
GGAGCCAATGACAGAAAGACCTAGCAAAGTTTCAATCTCTTGTTCGGTTTTGATTGTATTGTCCAGGTACTCAAGTAGGAACGCCAAACCAACACCTAGCATCAAACCAACAACCATGGCAATTGCCATATTCAACATTTTGTTTGGTTTAATCGGAATCTGTGTGTCTGTTGCAGTTGCTTTTGCTAGAATACTAACGTTGTTGACGTTCATAATATCCATGATTTCACGTTGGAACACACTTGCCGTTGTATTGGCAATATCACGGGCAACGAACTGGTCTGGATCTTGAACCGTAATCGTCAATACTTGCGATTCACCTACCGCAGAGACGGTGATTTTCGAGTTCAAGTCTTCAGTAGTTAGTGTTTCAAGTGCCAGATCTTTGCGGACGATATCCAAAATCGCCGGGCTCTTGATAATGACGTTGTATGTATTAATCAATTGTAAGTTTGTTTGAATCTCACTGACATTTAATATCGGCGCTTCTGTTTTCTCTTGATTGACTAATAGTTGTGTAGATGCTTGATAGATAGGTGTAACAAAAAAGTAACTAACAATTCCGCTGATAAGGGTCGCGAGAATAGTTAGTGATAGGATTAACAGCATTCGTTTTTTTAACGTTTGAAATAATTCTTGTAAACTGATTGTTTCTTCCATAGTTCAAAAGACCTCCATCGGTACAATAAGTATACATATTATAGCACATAGATATGTCGTCGAATTGTCTTGTTTTGTCGAATCATGTTAGGTAATCAGTATCAAAAGGCTTGCATTTACTTTGCGAACCATAAAATTAAGTAAGGAGTCTTGAATGTTGAATCTACCTATTATGACTTTTCTACCACTCCATGACTTTGGATATAGATTTATATGAAAAACCCACCCAAGCTTCACTTGGGTGGGTTTAGAATGTGATTACTTAATATGTTTGAATTTCCACTTCTCCGATTTGTTGTCGTAGTAAGCTACTTCAATATCTAGCTTCTTACCTTTAGTTGTCGTGATGAAGAAGTAGTCTTTAAATCCGTTCGTGATTTGATTGCCTTCTGTATCAGTGAAGGACATATCATTTAATTTCAAGTTTTCTTCTTGTTGACCATGATGTTTCTCATGGCCTTTACCTTTTCCTTGGTGATTGTCATGACCGTTACCATTGTCTGGGTGGTTGTCATGTCCTTTTGGCAAATGATATTCCAGGGTCAATGAAAATGCGCCAGATTTAGCCAACACGTCAAAGTTCATTGTTGTGATGGTGAATGATGACCCATTAACCAGTTTCAAGATGACTGGTTTGTTTACTGCATCGATCTTCTCCACAGCATCCTCGGTGAATCGAATCTCGACTTTTCCATCGATATGCGGTGCAGTTACTTCTATGAAGATGACTGGTTTCGTTGTATCGACATCGTCTGCCGAGACGATTTCAACACCGTCTTCAGTTGCTGGCACTGTAACGTTGATTGTTACTTTGTTTTCTCCGACTGTCGCCGTGATTGTCGTCGAGCCAGCAGCTTTTGCTGTAATTAATCCTTTTTCAACTGAGATTACGTCTGTATCGTAGCCACTGTATGTTGCTGTAGCCGTTACATCTTCATCAGTAGAAGTTTCATCCGCTTTAGTAGTTGTTTCTGTTACTTTCAGTTGTTCTGTTGCACCAACTTCAAGTTCAACCGTAGATTTATTTACCTTCAATGTTTTCACGTCTGGTACTTCGTCTTTTAAATCTACTTGAATCAATAGTGGGTCATGGTCAGATGCGCGACCGTGAATGTCCATATAGTTTGCATTGATGTGAATCATATCAACTAAAGCCGTATCAGCTATGTTGTTTGTAACTAACACATGGTCAAGTACTTGGTTGTTTCCTTGGTAGTAATAAGAGAAACGATCGCCAGCTGGTACTTTTTCCACCATGTTTGTCAAAATGCCACCTTTAAGTGCTGCAAGTGTTGGTGTGAATTCGAAATCATTCATGTCACCAGCCACGATTACTTTCAGGTTCGGATCTTGTGCTTGTCCTTTTTTGATAAATTCATTGATCATAGTTGCAAGTTCGATACGTTCTGCTTCAGAACCTAAGAATGGAGGTTGGTTTTTACCGAATAACGGTTGGTCTCCACCTTTTGAGTTTAAGTGAGCGCCAATTACGACTACTTTCTCCCCTTGGAACTCGAACTGAGCTGCCAATGGTTTACGTGTGTTTGCTTGTGGCAAGTCAAGGATACGACCAGGGTTTTTAGAAAGTTCTCCATCTACCCATGTTACCGCTTCAGTTGAACCACCTTTCGTTCCTGCTACAAGTGATACACGGTTCGGATTGTATAAGTAACCAACGCGAATGTTCCCGCCTGGTTGTCCACCATCTTGATTGTATTCAGGTGCGATGTCAGTCCATTCATACACTGGACCTCCTGCCGCTACTATCGCTGCAATCAGACGTTCATAGCTTTCTGTCGCGTCTGCATTGTTTGAAGCTGTTGCCCCATCATTATCTTGAACTTCTACAAGAGTAATAATGTCAGGAGATTTCATGTTCTCAACGAACGATTTTGCGATTTTCTCCACTTTTTCATCCGGAGTTTGTTCAATATTATTAGAGAAGTTCTCAACGTTGTAAGAAGCAACGTTCAATTTATCTTCCGCTGGTTTGATATCTGTGATTGTCACTGGTTTTTCAACGCGTGTGATTTGTGGAAGTGTGTTTTCTTTCGTCCACAGTTTGTAGTTACCGAAGCCGAAGCCCATAACGCCAACAATGTTGCCAGTATAGTAGTCGCCAGATTTTGCGTCGTATGATTCGTTATCGAAGTCTACGATGACGCGTTCTGGGTTGTAGTCAGTAGCAGAAATATTGATTCCGCCAAGTACGTTGAATACAGTTTTTGTAGAGCTTCCTGCTACAACCACCACTTCACCGTATTTTTGCGGTCCAACTACTTTCGCATTTGGAACTGCTAGACGCATTAATTCAACAGATTCCCAGAAATCAATACCGTCTTCAGCTGGATCGAATGAAGTCAATCCGTCGTTGTCGATGATTTCCGTTGCTGGGAAGATGTCTTCACCGATTACTAATGGTGCTGGAAGTTCATGTGTTCCGTTTGCTACTGCAGCAGTTGCTCTGATACGAGTAACTGGTAAATCATTTGTTTTCATATCTGAATAGCCTTCGTAATACCATTCTTCAACTGTTCCTGCAACGGTAATCAAGTCACCGACTTTAAGGCCATTTGAAGTTTTGTTTACGATGATTGCTTCAGATGTTGTGTTATCATCATCCGGATTTACATCCTGAATAACAAAGTTAGCCGAGTTGTAAAGGTGAGTAACAACCCCAGTGATTTCTTTGACGGTAGCCCCTTGGTAATCCGAGTAATGACCTTCACCTTGAATGTCACGGATTTGGAGGTTGCCCACTTTCAATACGTTGTAAGTGAATGAGAAGACTTCAGAAGTTGTGTCACTTACTGCGATTGCTTTGATTGTTGTGTCTTTCGTTAATTCGATTGGAGCAGTGTATTGTGTACTTGCAGACGTCGGTGTTGAACCATCTATTGTATAGTAGATTGTCGCACCTTCGATTGGTGAAATTAAAGAGATTTTTGTACCTGCAGACACTGTTCCTGGGAATACATCTGTGTAAACAGCAGGTTTGTTCACTAGGTCAAAGCTTTCAAGTCCTAATGTTTTCACTTGGTATGTTGTGTTGAATTTAGAAGCAATACCTGAAATGTTTACAAGATCGCCTGCTTTATAGCGTTTGATGAATTCATCGTAAGCCAATCCGTTGCGGTTATCGTTACGGATGACCACTGATTCACCATTTTCATATGTAGCTGTGAATTCGAATGTTCCGAAGTCATTTGATTTTACTAAGTTCGTAATCTTTACGTTGTTTAATAGAATGCGTTCACTTTGTGTTTCTTCATTTACGCCTACAGGTGTGATTTCCTGTGTTGCTGGCAATTCATTGCCTGAAGAGATCTTCGTGATTTTCGGTTGTTCCATTTGAAGTTCGCCGCCATAGACGGTTACTTTTCCTTCTAGTTCAACTTTGTCACCAGGAGAGACATCTGCTGTAGAAGAGAAGATGTATAGTCCAGCTGTACTGTCCTGAACATAGAACGCTTTACCACCCCAGTATCCAGTACCAGTAGTAACTGTTCCTTGTACTTTGATTAATTTATCCGATCCCACTTCTGTACGAGCAGCAGCAAGGTTCTCTTTCAGTTCCGCTTCAGACGGAGGTGGTTCTACTCCACCATCCAGGAAGCTCATTGCATTAACAGCACTAATACCAGGTACCGAGAAGTAAGCACCTAAAGTACCTGTAATTTCAACTTTTTTCCCTTGATTAGCTGGGTTCGTCAACATTCCAAATTGTGCACGGAAGTTCGTAGCTAAACGGACGGGAATCATTTTCTTTATATCAGTTTCATTTGGAGAATCCGCAATCACAACATTTGTGTCTGCAGGAAATGGCGCTGTAAAATCCACACTTGTCGTGCTGTTCATATAGCCCACGATATATCCATGGACCGTTGCAGAACCTGTATTATTTGCGATTGCATCGGCAACCGTTATCGGTTCCGCCGCTTGGGCACTTGGTGCTGTGATAAATGGTCCAACCATTGAGATCACTAGTAAGAATGCTAGTAGAATCTTACTGAAAGTATGTCTAAAAATGCCTTCTTTCGTCATCCATTTCACTCCTCAAAGAGAATTTATTGTAATTCCCCTAGATTATAGCAAAGGATTGTTATTATTTTCTTAATTGTTTGTAAGTGTTGTTAAGAAAACCCAAAAACAGTCRGTAAGTCTATTTAGTTGGAAGGAAAATGGTTTTTAACTAATACGAAGTTTCCATACGAATATACCTATAATATCAGGGTGGGTTTATGCTTCTTTTAATAGAAGAAGTTTCGTTGCAAACAAAAAGAGCCAACCACAAGGGCTGACTCAATTGTTTATTAAAATTCATTCAGTTTGTCTAATGCACGATATAGCATAACTGCCGCTTCCGCACGTGATGCATTCGCTTTTGGATCAAATTTGTTTCCAGCACGGCCATTTACAATACCTAGTCCTACAGCTTGTTTGATGGATACTTTCGCGAAGTCTCYAACTGCTTTTTCATCCGCAAATATTTTCGATGTGTCTACATCTTTCAATAGATTCGCATCTTTGTATTTCACTGCGCGTACAATCATCGTTGCGATTTCTTCACGTGTGATTAACGCATCTGGATCGAACGAGTCTGTCGTCTTGCCATTTACGATACCTGCACGG
>NZ_JBFUJC010000023.1:0-18113 GCF_056401595.1 Paenisporosarcina sp. P4_E4_2
ACACAACCACTTCAATACGAGTCCCACAATCAGCAAAAATGCAGGAAGGACCACTTTCCCCAACCCTTGCAATAAAGAAGTCATCGTTAAAATTAATGAAAGCCAAAAGATTTGGATGCAAAATACCATCAATGTGGCGGATAAATCTCTTGTTTCAAACAACATTTCATTAACTGGCGGTAACACTAGAATTAGTCCCAGTGTGGCTGCGGTTCCAAATAAAAGAGCAATTCGAAACGTTAATTGCGCATATGGAATCGCATTTCGTCCTGTCTTCTTTTGCGTTGTGTGAGCAATCAACGGAACGATGGAAAGTGACAAGGTTGAAGCGATGAGAATGCCCATTTGGACGAGGGGCAATCCTCTGTCATACGTGCCTTTCGTTTCCATTGCAGTTATTCGGTCCATCCCTGTTTCCGTCAAACTACTGAAGATTGTAAAAGAGTCTACCATTTGAAAAAAAAGTAAAATAAGCGAGCTCATGCTGACACTTAAACTAATAATGGTCAAATCCTTGATAATGGGTCCAACTTTAACGTGCTTATGAAATCTCATTCCTACTTCATGTTTGGTTTTTTTACGAACAAATAATAAAAGCAACACAATGCCTGCAATCTCACCAACGATAGCACCTAACAAAGCAGTGCTTCCGGCAACATACAAAGACGCGCCTGTTTTCACCACAATAAATGTTCCCACTAAAATAACCGTCACCCGAACCGTTTGCTCCACTACTTGTCCATAAGCGACTGGCTCCATTCGACCTTCCGCTTGAAAAGATCCTTTCAACAAAGCCAACACTGGCATCAATAATACGACAAAAGAGCCAGTMCGTAGTAATTGCGCAAGTTCCCCATCCCCCATCCAACGAGCCAGCACATCGGCTCCCGAGAACAACAAGGAAAAACTGATGATTGATATTACGCTTAAATAAATAAAAGCAGTTCGTAAAATGGTTACTCGTTGATAAGATTCTGGTTGGTCATGTGCATCGGCCAATAGTTTTGAAATGGCTACCGCAAAGCCATACGATGTCCAAACGGTTAGCACTCCAATGAATGGATAGACTTGCTGGTATATGTAAAACCCTTGATCTCCCACAATGTTTTGAAAAGGGATTCTGTAGACTGCGCTTAGCGCTTTGACGATTAAGGCGGCAATGGTTAATAAAACTGTGCCTTTCATAAATTTTTGCATCGTCCATTCATTGTTCATAGTTGTTCCTCATTCCAATCACCAGTGGCTCGTTCCATGCACGGAATTCCGCGCTTTTGATGAGTATATTATAACACGAAAAAAACGTCTTCTTATTTGATTAAGAAGACGCTTTTCGCTTTTCAGTTCCAGTTCAAGTTCCGATACCACTTCACGTAACAGTGTCTAGTTACGTACGCCAGTCCGCGGGCCCTTTGGGGTCAGAAAGGCGATTCATTCGCCTTTCATCCTTCCAGCGCCGGCGTCGGTCTACCACGGCGTACTTCACTTTTCAGTGTCTAGTTACGTACGCCAGACCGCACCTAAGCTTCAGGCTCTCCTGCGAAAACAAGTTTTCGAGTCGATCCTTCCAGCGCCAGCGTCGGTCTACCACGGCGCACTTCACTTTTCAGTGTTCCATTTGTTTGGCTAGGAAATGGGCTGCTGTTTCTACTGCTTTGATTTCGGCTTCACCGATGAAGTGGACTTTTGAGAGTAAGTAGACCGCGCCGATTGGATCACCACTAGCAATGATTGGTGCTACACAATACGATTTGACTTGTTCTACTTGTCCCGGAATCCATTCTACCGATTTTTCGATTTTTTCCGTAACGATGGTTCGCATTTGTAGAATGTCTTCTGCTTGAGAAGACAGTCGACGGTTCAAATAATCTTTTTTTGATACACCTGCTACTGCAATCATTTCGTCACGGTCGCTAATCAAAGCGGGAGTGCCAAGTGTCGCATAAAGCGTTTCAGCATACTCCTGAGCAAAATCACCGAGTTCATTAATTGGGGAATACTTTTTTAAAATGACTTCGCCGTCGCGGTCCGTAAATATTTCGAGTGGATCTCCTTCACGGATGCGAAGCGTTCTTCTAATTTCCTTCGGAATGACGACACGGCCTAGGTCATCAATTCGTCTGACGATACCTGTAGCTTTCATCTTTGTTGCCTCACTTTCGACAGAATTCAAATTTCTTTGATTTCTATCTCAGTATGCGTCATGTTTGGATAAAATATGCAAGCGTCTCCATTACTCCCCAACAAAGGAATTCACTTCTTTTCGAGCTTCAGGCAAATGCTTCATCATGGCTTCCAAAACATCGAATGGATGATGTTTTGCAGTTTTCTTTTCATCAATTGTTACAAGTAATTGTTGTTGGTTATTCATTTGGAAACCAACCGCTCGCCCATAGTCCATTGAAGATTCCACTAACATGGCACCATTCGTATTTTGTGTGCCTTTTTTCGATAATTTTATGACCAATTGTTTTTGTTGTTCTTTAATCGATTCAACACCTGAAATTTTTGCCCAAACTTTAATACGGGCGATTCGCATTAAGCGTTCTGCTTCAATCGGCATATTTCCAAAACGGTCAATTAATTCATCCACTAAATCTTCGTAGTCTTTCTCACTATCAACAGCTTTAATGCGTTTATACATCTGAATTTTTTGGAATCCGTCAGGAATGTAAGCATCTGGCAAATAGGCATCAAACGGCAAGGAAATCTCGACATCAAGCACTTCTTCCTGTTTCACGCCGGTTTGTTTCTCTTCGATTGCTTCTTGTAACATTTGTGCGTATAAATCAAATCCAACCGAATCAATAAAGCCATGTTGCTGTGAACCAAGTAGATTCCCCGCTCCGCGAATCGATAAATCACGCATGGCAATTTTAAATCCTGAACCGAGCTCGGTAAATTCTTTAATAGCTTGCAATCGTTTTTCAGCGACATCTGTCAGCACTTTATCCCGTTGGTACATGAAGTACGCATAAGCCACACGGTTTGAACGGCCGACACGACCTCTTAGTTGATACAGTTGAGAGAGTCCCATGCGATCTGCATTTTGCACTATAAGTGTATTAACATTAGGGATATCAATCCCTGTTTCAATAATCGTTGTAGTAACGAGTACATCGTAATCGCCCTCCAAAAATGCCAGAATGACGGACTCTAACTCTCTTTCAGTCATTTGCCCATGTGCAAAGCCAACACGTGCTTCAGGCACAAGCATTTGGATTTCCTCCACTTTGCGTGCCATATCTTCTACACGATTGTATAGATAAAACGCTTGGCCTCCTCGCGCCATTTCACGTTCTATGGCTTCTCGCACTAATGCACCGTTCTGTTCCATTACATATGTCTGCACCGGGAAACGATTGGCTGGTGGCGTTTCGATTACCGATAAATCACGTACACCTATCATCGACATATGTAGTGTCCTTGGAATTGGAGTCGCTGTTAACGTCAAGACATCTACATTCGTTTTCAATTGCTTGATTTTTTCTTTATGTGTCACACCAAAGCGTTGTTCTTCATCGACAATAAGCAATCCTAAATCGTGATACACAATGTCTTTTGATAATAAACGATGTGTGCCCACGACTACATCGATTGTGCCTGCTTTTAATCCTTTTGTAGTTTCGGTTTGTTGCTTTTTCGAACGGAATCGACTCAACAAACCAACTTCCACAGGGAAATCGGCAAATCGCTCTTTCATTGTTTCGTAATGCTGTTGTGCCAAGATGGTCGTCGGTACAAGGAAGGCCACTTGTTTACTGTCCTGCACAGCTTTAAAAGCGGCACGAATTGCCACTTCCGTCTTGCCGTACCCAACATCCCCACAAATCAAGCGGTCCATTGGTCGTTCTTTTTCCATATCACGTTTAACTTCTTCAATGGAGCGCAATTGATCGTCTGTTTCTTCATATGGAAAAGCCGTTTCAAAAGCTTGCTGCATATCTTGATCAGGCTCAAAAGCATGCCCTTTTTCAGATTCGCGTTTGGCATATAGTTTTATTAAGTCGTCCRCAATATCTTGTACTGCTGCCGAGACTTTAGTTTTTGTTTTCTTCCAGTCTGCGCCACCTAACTTATGGAGCTTAGGCTCTCTCTCTTCCGAAGCGACATATTTTTGAATTTGATCGATTTGATCGACCGGTACAAACAATTTATCTTCCGCACGGTAGCGAATGTGCAAATAGTCTTTGTGAATGCCATTGATTTCAAGCGTTTCAATGCCTATATATTTCCCAATCCCGTGGTGAATATGAACAATATGATCACCAGGTTTGATTTCGGAGTAACTTTTGATTCGTTCAGCATTCGTCATTTTTTGTGGACGTGATTTCTTTTTAGGTCGCTGTTTAAATAGTTCCTCGTCCGTCATTAAGGCAATTCGTTGGAGTGGCAATTCAAAACCACTCGAAATTTCTCCATCGATAATATATATCCCTGGTTGATCTGGTGCTTCTTGTTTCGTAAGGACATGACTGTCCATCCCGTAATCTTCCAAAACGTCTTTTACTTTTTTCTGACGTTCATTTCCTTCAGCCAAGACAAAAATAAAGAACTTGCCGGCTTCAAACCGTTCCATTTCGTTTTTTAGGACACTCATTTGCCCATGGAAATGTTGCATTGGTTTACAAGAAAACGCAATCGATTTCTTTAATGAAATACCCGAGAAAGTACGAGCAAACAAAGAAAAATAAATTTTCTTCTGATCCAACATCCCAAGAATTTCTTTAAAACTGAACGAAAGCTTTACATCATGAACCGTCTTGCCTTCTTCAAGCAATGAAACATACCAATCTTTCTCTTCACGTTCCAATGAATCCGTTGTCTCTTGTATACGGCCGAGCTCATCAAATAACACCAAACCGTCTTGAGCAAAATAATCGCCCAGGAAAGTAGGGTGGTCTTCGAGAATGGATACATACTTCGTCATTTGTTCTGGAATATCGCCTTGTCTCAGCAATTCGATGTCATGATTGATATGTTGAAGCAGAAGTTCTTTCGTTTCGGGCTTCTTCAATTTTTTTAAACTACCAGCCAATGATTCTTCTAATTTCTCAGCCAGAATCATAAGTTGTTGTCGCGTCCACACAAATTCCGTTGCTGGCAGGATACAGACTTCTTTCAGCTTTTCAATGGAACGCTGATCTTCCGCAGAAAACGTGCGTATTGAATCCACTTCAGTATCGAAAAATTCAAGACGTACTGGATGTTGCAAGTAAATCGGATAAATATCCAAAATACCTCCACGCAAAGCAAACTCTCCCGGCGCGGTAACCATTGCTTGTCTGGAGTAACCCATCGCCACTAACTGATCCAGCCATTCGTCCAWTTTCACTTCTTGTCCGATAGCTGTTTCTAGGCGACTCGCTCTCCATTGAGCTAAATTTGGCATATGGCGACGAAGACCTGCAATTGGTGTGATGACAACTCCTCGTTTTTGGGACAGCATGAAATCAAGCGTTTCAATACGCTCTGCACGAAGCTCTGGACTCGATACAGACAAATCTGCCGCGATTAATTCATCAGCTGGATATAAACGAACTTCATCTTCACCTAGCAGCTTTACCATATCTTCAAACAATCGCTGTGCCTGTAATAGATTCGGGGACACTACTAAAATTGGTCTCTCCGTCTCCTTTGCCATAGAGTGTATAAATAGTGGACGGGCTCCTCCCGTGAGGCCTGTCACAAGCTGCTGATCGACTCCAGTTTGAAGATCTGTCAGCAACGTCTTTATATGATGGTCTTTCATAAATAATTGATGTAATGGTTCCATACGAACCTCCTTATAAGAAAAGCGCAAAGAGCCAATCTAGTCCGACTCCGGTGCTGGAAGTCCGATTCGAAAGCCTGCTTTCGCATGATATTGGGATGGAAGGCTAAATCCGCGACATCGTGTCGCGACGCCTTCATCACCAACATCCTGTTGGCCCAAGCTTAGGTGCGGGCTGGCACTTGGAGCTAGACATGAAAAGATAGAGATGTGTTCTATCACTCTAATAACCAAAAACCAGTGCTATCTAAACAGAAAAAGGCTTTGTGCGCGAGACCCGCGCCAAAGCTTATTCTTATTGTATCCACTTTTGTATAGCATAGTAGTTTGGGTTATCTCGTAGAGATTTTTCACAATGCTCACAAATGCTGGACACTGTTAATGTTCCTTCTTCATCTTGTGTGAAGAACTCTTCTGCAAATTCTTCTCTCATTTGCTTTACTCGACCATGCTGCAGAGCGGATTGGCCTGATAGCTGCCCCATTTCTGTCTTGCAGTGCCGACACTTTACATGAATTGCCATAGTACGGACCGGCCTCCTTTTTCAAAGTATAGACCGGTCGAACTCAATTTATTCCTTATGCACCATTAAAACGATTCATCACTTCAAGAAAAGGTGAAGATAACCAATCTTCGCAGGCATCTGCACTTTTTTTCAATGCTTCATCCATCAAAGGTTTTTCCTCTGATGTAAACCTTGATAAAACATAGTCAGGTACCTTCATGCCTGCAGGTGGGCGATCTACGCCTACTCGGATGCGATTGAAGTTTTGTGTACCTAAATGATGTATCAACGATTTAATGCCATTATGCCCGCCTGCACTGCCTTTTTGACGAAGTCTCAGTTTACCTACCGACAGATCCAGGTCATCATAAATGACCACAATATCTTCTTCTGCTATTTCGTAGTAATCCATCATCGGGACCACACATTCGCCAGAAAGATTCATATAAGTAAGCGGTTTAACGAGTAAAACTTTTCCTTCAGGTCTATGTACTATAGAGTACATTCCTTTGAACTTCATTTGATTCAATGGAGAATTGTATCGATTTGCCAACTCATCCACCACATCAAAACCAATATTATGCCTTGTGTGTTCATACGGTTTCCCCGGGTTGCCGAGTCCGATAATCATTTTCATAAACGATACGTCCTTTATCTTCTGAATGATTCCCATTTTACCACAAAGCACATAGTTCATAAAAAAATGGGACTGTCCAAAGACAATCCCATTTTGATTATACTGGTTATTCTTTTGTTTCTGCTTTTGGATGGCCTTCAATTTTAGACGCTTCTTCGCTTTCTCCGTCTTCCGCTACAGCTGGTTCATCAGCAGTAGTTTCTAACTCTTCATCCGAACGAGGCGCAGAAACGGATACTAACGTGAAATCATCTTCATTCAAGATATTATATTCAGATTTATCACGAATATCAGCAACTGTTAATGTCTCACCAATTGCAAGACCCGATACATCTACTTCAATTGAATCTGGAATTGCAGAAGGTTTTACTTTAATTGTAACTTCACGATTTGGTTGGCTCAAAACGCCGCCTTCTTTAACGACAGCTGAATCGCCAGTTATGACAATCGTTACGTTAACATCTAATTCATCAGACATATTGATGGCCAAGAAATCAGCATGGACGAACTTACCTTTCAAAACGTCCATTTGGTAGTCACTTAATACTACATTTACTGGTTTACCATCAACGTCTAATTTCATTACACCGTTGCGCCCAACCTCACGAAGTGTTTTTAATAAATCCAATTCGCTAACTGCGATTGAAGAAGATTCTGTTTTATAACCATATACGACTGCAGGCACAAAGCCCTCATCGCGTAATTTCGTTAAATTAGATCGTTTACCTATTTCACGTGATTGTGTTTTTACTGTTGTAGCCATCTATTTTCACTCTCCTGTGTAAGTCATTCTGGTATTATGTTTACCCAACTTACAGAAAATGAAACATTCGACGCATCAATCGAATAAAGTGCTGACAGATTTCTCTTCAAACACACGAACAATTGCTTCAGCTAAAAGATGGGCAACTGACAATTGAATGATTTTTGGAGAATTCTTTTCTTCAGGTAATTCGATTGAGTTCGTGATGACTAACTCTTTAATTACTGAGTTATCGATACGTTCGATTGCTGGACCTGATAATACAGGATGTGTACAGCATGCATATACTTCTTTCGCGCCACTTTCTACTAATGCATTCGCAGCGATTGTAATTGTACCCGCTGTATCAATGATATCGTCGATTAGGATGGCTATTTTGCCTTCCACATTACCAACAATGTTCATTACTTCTGCAACATTAGGACGCGGGCGACGTTTGTCGATGATGGCAATTGGTGCTTTCAATCTATCTGCCATTTTGCGTGCACGTGTAACTCCACCGTGATCAGGAGAAACAATCACGATTTCAGATGGGTCAATGTTTTTCTCTAAGAAGTAGTCAGACAAAATAGGTACCGCGATTAAATGATCGATTAAAATATCGAAGAAACCTTGGATTTGAGGTGCATGCAAATCTAACACGATAGCACGAGTTGCACCAGCAGTTTCAAGAAGGTTTGCCACTAATTTAGCCGTGATTGGTTCACGAGCACGTGCTTTACGGTCTTGGCGGGCATAACCATAGTAAGGAAGAACAACGTTAACTGTGCGTGCTGAAGCACGTTTCACAGCATCTACCATAATTAAAAGCTCCATTAAGTTTTCATTTACAGGAGAAGAAGTTGACTGAATGATGAAGACGTCACAGCCACGAATACTTTCTTCAATGTTTATTTGAACTTCACCATCACTAAAACGGTTTACGGAAATTTTCCCTAGAGATACCCCAACTTCATCCGCCAATTCTTTCGCAAGTGAATGGTTTGAGTTTAATGAAAAGATTTTTAATTTAGTATCTGCATAATGGTAAGCCATGATGTTCCTCCTATTATTTTAAGTTTAGTTTTTTTTGACATATCCTTCTTTGTTTTCTTGACGGGCTCGACCAATTGCCAAAGCTTGTGCTGGCACATTTTTCGTAATGGTCGATCCAGCCGCTACATAAGCGCCTTGACCAATGCTGACAGGAGCAATCAAATTTGAATTACACCCTACGAATGAATCATTCTCAATTGTTGTAACAAATTTATTCTTACCATCATAGTTCACTGTAATCGTACCACAGCCAATATTTACTCGTTCACCAACCTCAGCATCACCAATATAACTTAGGTGTGATACTTTCGATTGGTTACCTAATTTCGTTTTCTTAATTTCTACAAAGTTGCCGATTTTTGCAGCATTGCCAATTTCTGAATCTGGGCGAATGTGTGCAAACGGACCAACAGCCGTATCTTCCCCAATAACACTTTGAGTGACAACGGACGAATGGACAGTTGTACGATGACCGATTCTGCTGTTTGTGATATGACTATTCGGACCAATCAGGCAATCTTCCCCGATTTCACTGACTCCTTCAATTATGACACCAGGTTGCAACACAGTATCTGAACCGATTACCGCATCCGCGCTGATGAATGTATTTGTTGGATTAATAATAGTTACACCGTTGCGCATATGTTTCTCAACGATCCGCTCGCGCATCAATGTTTCAGCTTGCGATAGTGCCACACGATCATTTACGCCTAGAGTCTCTTCAAAATCATCTGTCGCATAAGCAGAAATGATAGAGCCCTGGTTTTTCAATATTTCAATAACATCCGGTAAATAATATTCACCTTGAGAATTATCATTTTTCACAAGTTTTAACGCTGCGAATAAGGATTCATTGTCAAAGCAGTATGTGCCAGAGTTAATTTCTTTCACTTTTTGTTCTTCAGGCGAAGCATCTTTTTGTTCCACGATGCGTTCAACATGTCCTTCTGCATTACGAATAATGCGGCCATAACCTGTAGGATTTTCAGGAATCCCAGTAAGAATCGTTGCTTTCGCAGCCGTTTCGTGATGGTGTGCTAGAAGCGCTTTCATTGTTTCTGGGCGAATCAGCGGAGTATCACCACAAATGACAAGAGTTGTCCCAGATAGATTTCCTAATACCTCACTTGCCTGCAATACTGCATGGGCCGTACCGAGTTGTTGTTCTTGAAGTGCGTACTCACTACGGCTTCCCAGTTGATCCTGTACTTTTTCAGCACCGTGGCCAACGATTGTCACAATTCGTTCGGCTCCAATACCTTGAATGTGATCGATCACATGTTCAACCATCGGTTTGCCACAGACAGGATGTAGTACTTTATATAATTTGGACTTCATACGTGTACCTTGACCAGCAGCTAATACCACTGCATATGTTTGTGCCATCTAGTGAGTCCTCCAATAGGTTCAATTTACTCTTTTGACTATAGCCGAAATAGACCCGTAATTCAAGGAAATCCCGCTTGACAAATTGATGACAAAACCATTATTATTAACCTTTTTTATTTAAAAAATCTAAGAGACACTCTTGATTTTGTACTAAAGCTTGGAGATGCCCACAAAGATAAGCACAAAATCTCTCCCTCGCCAGACTCCGGCCAAGGCACAGACCTTCTCTAATTTTGGGTTTTTTGTCCATTTACTATGTGCAGACTAGCTTTTGAAACTAGACATTAAAAAGGACTTCTCACCCTAAGGTGGAAGTCCTTTCAGCTTTTTGACAAAAGAATAATTAATATAAAAGTATAAAACTTGAGTACTTATTTTTTGCACTCTATCGAAAAAGATTGTGGTCGGCTATTTCTTTCGCTTTCCGCGGACGAAACGCTAGCCTCCTCGGCTCAGCTGTCATGACAGCTGAGCCTGTGGGGTCTAGCTTGTTTCGTTTTTCCGCAGGAGTCTTCAGAAATAGCCAACCACCTTCCAACTTAAATATTTTGCAGAGACACGCTTACARAAGCAATTTCTTTTGATWGGAGTGGAGGCGGTGGAAAACAACTGCTCCTGCGGTTACTCGTCGCAAAGATTAGGACCAAATTGCCTTTGGTYCCAATCTTTTCAGCGGGAACAGCACGAGCTGAAGRMCCCGCAGGAAACGAATAGTGCAAATGTAAGTTGCACTATTCGTTTGCGACGAAGCTAGCGAAGCGATGCAACGCACTTTCATGTTTCGAAGCTAGCAGAGCGATGCAGAAACAGGAGCACCGGTTTTTCTAGTGACGAGGAGACTGAAGCCGTGCCCGCGAAACGCGTCCGCCGCAATGGAGATCAACATTTTCTTGCATAGGCTCTTTTTCAATAGTATACAGTTATATTCACTCATTTTTTGTTTGTCTACAGTCTGAAAGGACTTCTCACCCTAAGGTGGAAGTCCTTTTCTTGCTATTTCACTTCTCTTTCACATTTTGCATGACGTACATAGAGAATTTAGAGAGGAAGTTTAGTCTCCTATTACCTTGATGGCCAATCCATTTGAAATCAAAATACTAGATGACATCGTCAGAGCAATAGCATGGACGCCGTCATCAAAAGAGAGATTGATTAATGTTATTACAAAAAAAGAAACCTATCATACGACATGACAAGTCTCTTAATCTAATCTATTAAGCTCCTGCTTCTTCATAGGGAATCATGTCTTCTTCGCTAGACTCCTCGTAAGCGTTCAATACAGCTTCTTGAATTTTTGTACGTGTCCCAGAATTAATCGGGTGTGCAATATCTCGAAATTCTCCATCTGGTGTCCGTTTACTTGGCATGGCCACAAATAGCCCTGTATTACCGTCAATGACACGAATATCATGAACGACAAACTCGCTGTCTAGTGTGATGGAAGCAATGGCACGCATGCGGCCATCGGTTTGTACTCGACGTAATCTTACATCAGTTACTTCCATTGTCTCACCACCTTTCTTCTTAGTTGCCTTACAGTCTCTGACAACTATATTCTACATTTATCATATTTTCCCTTCTTTTTTAATTGAATTTTTAAAATATTTAAGAGGGCAATAAAAGAACCATAGAAAATATCTCTATGGCTCGAAAATATCTTATGAAATTAACGCGATAACCTCTATTTCCACTTGTGCATCTTTCGGCAAACGTGCCACTTCAACAGTGGAACGTGCGGGTTTATGTTCACCAAAATGCTGACCATATATTTCGTTGAATACAACAAAGTCATTCATATTCTTAATGAAGACAGTTGTCTTCACCACTTGTTGTAAAGATGATCCCGCTTCTTCAAGTACAGCTTTTAAATTTGCGAAAACTTGGTGAGTTTGTTCTGTAATTGAGCCTTCCACCATATTCCCTTCAGCTGTCAATGGAATTTGGCCCGAACTATAAAACATGCCGTTTACAATCATTCCTTGAACGTATGGTCCTATTGCTGCTGGTGCTTTAGTTGTCGATACTGCTTTCATTATTCATTTCCACCTTTCGAAAAATAATTACCTTCTGTTAAAGCAATCGTACGATCTTTTTCATTTACTTCATGCAGTTTTACAAGTGATAAATAATTTTCAATTAACTGTTCGTCGGCGTGCTCCGCTTCAACTAATACGGCAACACCTGCTAATTGGCAATTGAATTCTTCAAGTAAGTTTTTCATGCCATTCATTGTACCGCCGACTTTCATGAAGTCGTCCGTAATAAGAACGCGTTGTCCACTCTTCATACTGCGTTTTGACAACACCATCGTCTGGATACGACGTGAAGATCCAGAAACATAGTTAATGCTGACAGTAGAACCTTCCGTAACTTTGCTATCTCGACGTACGACCACAACAGGTACATTTAAATGACGAGCAATGGCATGAGCAATCGGAATCCCTTTTGTCGCCACGGTCATAATGACATCGATTGGTTGTTTGGCAAACGCTGAAGCAAATACTTTTCCTACACGATTCATCAGTTCAGGATTTCCAAGTAAATCCGTCATAAATAAATACCCACCAGGTAACAAACGGTCTGAGTGACCAAGCTCGTCCATAAAGTCTTTAATGACTTCACGAACCGCCTCATCACGCATACTTGGAATATACTTAACCCCGCCAGCGGCCCCTGGGACTGTCATTAACAAGCCGATGCCTTTTTCTTCGAACGTTTCTTTCACAATGGTCAAATCTTCACTTATTGAAGATTTAGCAGATTGGTACATATCCGCAAACAATGTTAATGGAATTAACTGTTGGGGATGGTCTAACAAATAATGAGTCATATCAACGAGTCGCTCACTGCGTTTCCACTTCATTGGCCACACTCCTAAACACGAATGATTTATACGTAAGTTTAAACAAATATACGGTTTTAGGCAAGTGCATCTCGCTCTCCCAACAATCTGACTGCATACACTTCGTCACAAAAGCCTCTTAAACCATTATAGATTCTATTCACTCTGGACTCGTGTTGAACTACGCCAAATACTGTTGGACCACTACCACTCATTAATACCGCATCTGYTCCAAATTTCATCATGTGTTCTTTGATCATGGAGACCTCTGGATGCATTTTTAACGTAACTGATTCCAATGCATTTCCCATAGTATTACACATTAATACATAATCTTTCTCACGAATTGCACGAATCATTTCTTTTGTATTGGGATGGGCCACTTCATTAACTTTCAGACTTCCGTAGACATCTGCCGTCGATACACCTATCGAAGGTTTAGCTAATATAATCCAGCAGTTTGGCGGGGCCGGCAATTCCTGAATCTGTTCTCCTCTACCAGTGGCCAATGCCGTTCCTCCATAAACACAGAACGAAACATCCGAACCAATTTTAGCCCCGTGTTCGGCTAATTGATCAGCAGTCAACTTCAAATCCCATAATTCATTCAATCCCTTTAAAGTAGCGGCCGCATCACTGCTTCCTCCTGCCAGACCAGCAGCAACAGGTATTTTTTTCTCTAAAGTAATCGATACGCCTTCTTGTATCTTATATGTATCTTTTAATAACTTAGCAGCTTGATAGGCTAAGTTTCTGTGATCATCCGGCACATATCGGTCAGCTGAAATTATACGAATCTGACCATCAATTCTCGGTTCTAATCCAATACGATCTGCCAAATCAACCGTTGTCATAATCATTTCTACTTCATGATAGCCATCCGGACGTTTTTGTAGGACATCCAGGGTTAAATTAATTTTTGCAGGAGCTTTCACATAAAGCATGGCTATGCCTCCTTCATCTGTTCATTGCTGTTCCCTATTTTACCACAGCTAGTGATTTAGGAAAGGAGGCCTCGAAAAGATATCAGCTTGACTTTTTATTCGAAAAAAAGGCGGATTGCTCCGCCTTTGTCAGTCCCATTAGAAATTATCATTGCGACTTACTTCTTGTAGCGATTTTGCCCGTTCATTAATCCGGTCTGTGCCATTTCAACAGCTCGCTTTACCATATTACCAGCATTCCGAGAAGTTATGCCTCCCCAACCGTCACGCTCAACGACATTGTAAAATCCAAGTTCTTTCGCAATTTCCTCTTTTAGACGATCTGACATTACACGATTACGTGGCATGTTTTTCCTCCTCTTGAGGACTGACAAATGTAGTATGCACTGAAAACAAAAAAACACTCATGGAATATAACCCAAGAGTGTTTTGATAAAAAATAAGTACATAAGTGCGAAAGATTATTTGACGACTACAAGTTCTTGCATTCCGTCAACAATTGTAATTTCTACTGCTTCAGTTAAAATATCTGTGTAGCTGTAAGACACACGCTCGAAAGCGTTCTCGTCCTGATCAAGATCCACTACGAACACTGCATGATACGTTTCACGTAAAACGCCTGCTCGTTCAATCGTTTTCTTGCGACCACCGTTTGCTTTTAATTGCAAACGTTTACCTAAATGACAATCTAAAGACTTCTTAATATCAGCTAAAGTTTTTGGCATTTCGCTTACACCTCACTTAGTAACAAGCATACCATATCAAAAAATATTTGTCAACCAAATTTATTATTTTAACAATGAACAAAAGCACTTGTCAATAAGTTTCGTATAATCCAGCTGTCTTTTTTTAAAATAAGTGTGCTGAGTTTGTTATAAAGTCAGTGTTTCCTTGAAATCTGGAAGCAATAAATCTGCCAATTTCCCGAACTCTTGAATGGTTAATGTTTCCCCACGACGGGTTGGATCTATGTTCGCACCTTCGAGTGCAGCTAAAATCAAATCTTTCTTTTCTTTCCCATGTGGAAGTTGTGACTGCAAATTGTTTAGAATGGTTTTTCTGCGTTGGGCAAAAGAAGAACGCGAAACCGTGAATAAGAAATCTTCATCCTGAACATGTACCGGTGCCGTCTCGTGTCTAGTTAATTTAATGACAGCTGAATCGACATTAGGTTGTGGGATAAATACTGTTTTCGGAACGGTCATGGCAATTTCAGCCTTCATATAATACTGAATGGCAATCGACAATGATCCATATGCTTTCGTGCTCGGAGAAGCTGTGATGCGATCCGCCACTTCTTTTTGCATCATGACAACCATTCCGCGAATCGGCAGTTTTTCCATTAATAATTTAATCAAGATAGGTGTTGTTACATAATAAGGTAAGTTTGCTACGACCATAACATCCTTGTATCCTGCCAGTTTTTCCTGCATCACTTCTGCCACGTTGGCTTTTAAAATATCCGAATGGACGATTTCTACGTTATCGTACGGAGAAAGCGTATCTTCCAACACCGGTAATAGTCGTTGATCGATTTCAAATGCAACCACTTGTCCCGCATTACGCGCTAAATGCTCTGTCAACGCACCTATTCCAGGACCGATTTCAATAGCAGCAGAATCTTTTGTCAGCTTTGCATGACTGACAATATTATGAAGTACGTTCGGATCGATTAAAAAATTTTGACCTAAACTCTTTTTAAAGGAAAATCCATATTTTTTTAATATTTCTTGTGTACGTTTTGGGGTTGCAATATCTTTACTCATGTATGCCCTCCTGATCCAATTGTGCTAAAGCTTTTTTTAACTGCTCGCTTTCAATTTGGAACATTGATAATCTTTTTTGTAGTTGTTTTCCATTCGTATAACCAATCTGCAAAAGTTCGCCAAGTCTATCGCGACGCACTTTAGCACTAGGATGCCCAATTAATCGGGCTTCCATCAATTGATGAAGTGGAATTTCTTTTATTTCGTTCAACGTATTTCTAGGTGTATATACATTTAATAGTGCTTGACGTATATCTTCATCCGCTGCATGCTCTATGCCAAGACCTTTACCATTTTTTGCAATGGTTTTCTCTTTCGGTAAAAACGCATGCTTTACACCCTGTACCTGTTCTTCAATAATGGCACGAATACGTCTACCGGGGTAGTCTGGATCTGTAAAAACAATGACTCCTCTTTTATTTTGCGCATGCTGAATACGCTGAATGGTTTCTGGTGAAATGGCAGATCCGTTCGTTTCGATGGTATCCGCTCTCACAGCACGCTTAATAGCGGTTGTATCATCTTTGCCTTCCACCACTATTACTTCTTCAATAAACACGATTCACTGCCTCATTTCCAACTGCTTCTTTGCCTATTTTACTTGCGCACGCATTCAATGTACATAGAAAAGCGTAGCAGGCCAAGATAGTCCGACACTAACGACAAGAGGCAAATTTCATTCTGTTATCTCTAAACGAGAAAAAGCTTTCCCAAAATACATGGGAAAGCTGGATTTAAATTAGTCCAATACTTTAATCCGAACCTGTTTTCGCCCAAATCCAAATGCCTGATCTGTTGTTGGCATGAACAAGTCAATTTTCATTCCTTTGATCGCTCCACCAGTATCACCAGCCACTGCATAACCATAGCCTTCTACCCAAACCTTGGAACCCAATGCAATAACACTTGGATCTACCGCTATTACTTTTAAGTTAGKGTTTGAACGCAAATCGATACCTGTAGCAGTAATTCCAGAACAGCCATTACAGTAAGCTGTATACGCTGTCGCAGAGACATAAAATTCTTTGCCATTAGGTTCTGATGAACTAGAGGCACCACGTGAAACGCTTGCCGTAACAATCTTCGTTCCAATAGCCACGACTTTCTTGGCTGGATCACTAACTACTTCTTCGCCTTTTAGAATACGGGCGACCGGTTTCCCGTTTTCAGAAATTATTTCATAAGTTTGTTTAACGGATCCTTTTTTACCTTCTTGTACAACTTTTTCTTTACCTTTTAACAGGTTCTTATCTTTACGTGTTTCCACAGCGAAATTCGTTGCTGCTTCCACTACATCGGTGACTTTTTCTACGCGAACGACTTGTATAACATCGTTTGGAATCACTAGTTCATCCATTCTTTGTTCGACACGATCAAATTCATTCATTTGAATCTCTTGTTGTTTTAAAAAGTCAGCGACCGTAGTCGAAGTGGACCAAACCTTCATTTCATTGACACCATCTACGAGCGTTACTTGGAACGCTTTTTCAATCGCAATGTTTGTATCGGGTCCGACCTTGGCATCAAGCCCAGGTGTTAACTTATCTTGCTCAGAAACTTCAATCTTTGCTTCTGCTAAAACTTCACTAACTTGATTAGCAGTTGTTTGGATGGTTTGTTTTTTCCCATCAACTGTAATCGTAATTTTTTTTGCCTGCTCCCACTTAATAGAAAGTCCTTCTTCTATCTTCGTGTTCAATGAGGGTGACACTAAATCAGCGTCGGAAACTTTTATGTTTTGTTCATTTAATAAGTCTCCAACTGTATCTGCATGGGTGTTAACTTCTTGTTGTTTACCATTAACCGTCAAAGCGACAGTTTGTTTCGTTCCTATGAAAAGAACGGCTGATATTACTGAAACAATTAAGATAACTGCGATTGCTGCTATTCCTATTTGTTTACTCCTCAATGCTTTGGTGAACAGGTTTTTCATGGAATTATTTGACATGAAAAACGCCTCCTTATCACTCGTGTGATTATATAGATTTCAAAAATGCCTGTCAACCATTCTAAATTAGTCAAACTATTCTGGTTGAAAGCTCCTCCTTTGTCCAAGTATTGGAGACGGTTCCAGTTTTTATACAGGTAGTTTGTAAAATTTTATGGCATTTTCAGTCGTGGCTCTTGCCACTTCATCAATTGAAACATCTTTCAAACGAGCGATTTCTTCTGCTACAAGTGTTACGAGTGCCGGTTCATTGCGTTTTCCTCTATGTGGATGAGGTGCCAAGTAAGGAGCATCTGTTTCAATCATTAAATACTCCAAAGGAATTTCGGCAGCTACTTCTTTCGGCTTCTTCGCATTTTTGAAAGTCACGGGACCCCCAAGGGAAATCATGAAATTTAAATCAATGCAGATTTTAGCGGTTTCAACACTGCCACCATAACAATGCATTACTCCTCCGGTTTTTTCAGCCTGTTCTTCCTGTAAAATGCGGATGACATCTTCGGTAGCATCACGG
>NZ_JBFUJC010000024.1:0-17817 GCF_056401595.1 Paenisporosarcina sp. P4_E4_2
ATACCTGCACGGTGAGCCGCTTCAATTCCTGCATACGCCCATTCCTTGCTTGTTGTTACATCTTTAAATGTCCCTTTGTACTCTTCCATTGGAAGATTCAGAGAGCGAGCAATCAACACGGCGAATTCAGCACGTGTTACTTTGCCTTCAGGGTTAAATGTCGTATCTGTTTTCCCGCTTGTAATTGCGCGAGAAGCCAACACTTCAATTTGATCCTGTGCCCAGTATTTTTGGATATCCGAGAATGTTTTGTTGTTTTCTACAACAACGAATTTCGAGAAGTGGTTTGTCTTGAAGACAAATTGACCATTTCCGTACGTTCCACTTACGTAATCCAACCCATTTGTTGATTCGTTCACGTAGTAAGCAGCAACTTTTCGTGGGTCTTTAATTGCTGCAGCTACAGGAACTGTTACTTCAACTGGTGTTGAGAATGTAGTTACTTTAGTTGTGTTACCATTTTTGACTGTTGTGATTGTAAATTCAAACGTCGCAGATACCGCTCCGTTTACGTCAGTCGATTTAGCCATTTTCACAGAAACCGTCATACTTTCAGGATTGCCGGCTGCAATTTTTTTCAATACTTCATTTGGTACAACTACTTCTGTATTACCAGAAGCAATCACCAATGGTTTAGAAGATTGAGCAATTGTTTGCAACGAACCTGTTGGTACTTTTGCACTTACTTCAGGTTGAGTATCTGTTAGAGCTGGTACTGCTACTTTAATTTCTGTAACTGCAGGATCATTCGCTTGATTTGATACTGCGTTTCCATCCACAGTTACATGACCAGGGTTTGTTGGTGTTACTGGTGGTTGTGGCGGGCTTGTTACCGACACCAATACTTTCACCGTGTTTTTGCCTACTGTTACGTTAATTTCTGTTTGGCCAACACCTTTTGCAGTGATGACGCCCTTGTTTACGTTGATGATGTTTGTGTTATAGCCACTGTAAGTAGCTGTTGCTGTTACGTCAACTTGTGTAGATGTGTTATCTGCTTTAGTTGTCGTTTCAGTAACAACCAGTGTTTCTGATTGACCATACATGAATTGTACGTTTGCTTTGTTAACAGATAGTGTTTTCACGTCTGGTACTGGTATTGCAGTTACTGTTACTTTTACAGTTTTTGAGTTGTCGCCAACTGTTATTGTAATGTTTGTTGTGCCAACAGCTTTAGCCGTGATCAAGCCATTTACAACTGAGATCACGCTTGTGTCGTGACCACTGTATGTTGCAGTATTTGTTACATCTGCAACAGTAGAAGTTTCGTCAGCTTTTGTAGTTGTTTCTGTTACTTTTAATTGATCAGTTTTGCCTACTTCTAGGGTAACTGAATCTTTGTCCACTGATAATGTTTTCACATCTGGAACTGGTACTGCTGTTACTGTTACATTTACCGTTTCAGTGATGTTACCAACAGTGATCGTGATTGTTGTGGTACCTGCTGCTTTAGCTGTGATTAAACCAGCTTCTACAGATATTACGTTGCTGTCAGATACTGTGTATGTTGCAGATGCTGTTACGTCTTTGTTAGTAGAAGAACCGTCGGCTTTAGTTGTTTTTTCTGTTACAACTAATTGCTCAGTGTCTCCTACTTCAACAGAAACATCGTTTTTGTTTACATCTAAAGTTACTACGTCTGGAACTGGTACTGCTGTTACTGTTACATTTACCGTTTCAGTGTTTTTACCAGCAGTAATCGTGATTGTTGTGGTACCTGCTGCTTTAGCTGTGATTAAACCAGCTTCTACAGAGATTACGCTGCTGTCAGATACTGTGTATGTTGCAGATGCTGTTACGTCTTTTTTAGTTGAAGAACCGTCGGCTTTAGTTGTTGTTTCTGTTACAACTAATTGTTCAGTGTCTCCTACTTCAACAGAAACATCGTTTTTGTTTACATCTAAAGTTACTTCGTCTGGAACAGCTACTGGATCTTTCAAATCCACTTGAACCAAAATCGGATCATGGTCAGATGCACGACCGTGTTCTTCCATGAAGTTTGCGTTGATGTGAATCATGTCAATTAAAGTATTAGCTGATAAGTTGTTTGTTACTAACATGTGGTCAAGTACCTGGTTGTTCCCTTGGTAGTAATAAGAGAAACGTTCGCCAGCTGGTACTTTTTCTACCATGTTAGTTAAGATATTGCCTTTAAGTGCTGTAAGAGTTGGTGTGAATTCGAAATCATTCATATCACCCGCAACGATTACTTTAAGGTCTGGATTCTGTTCTTGTCCTTTTTTAATGAACGCGTTGATATTTGTAGCTAGCCCGATACGTTCTGCTTCAGACCCTAGGAATGGAGGTTGGTTTTTACCGAATAACGGTTGGTCTCCACCTTTAGAGTTTAAGTGAGCGCCGATTACGACTACTTGTTCACCTTGGAACTCAAATTGGGCTGCGATTGGTTTACGAGTGTTCGGTTGTGGAATGTCCAGGATGCGTCCAGGGTTTTTAGAAAGTTCACCATCTACCCATTTTACCGCTTCTGTAGATCCACCTTTTGTTCCTTCAGATAATGTTACACGCTGAGGGTTGTATAGGTAACCAACACGGATGTTACCACCTGGTGCCCCACCGTCTTGATTGTATTCTGGAGCAATGTCAGTCCAATTGTATTTAGGACCTCCTGCAGCAACGATTGCTGCGATTAAACGTTCATAACTTTGTGAAGCGTCTGTATTGCCTGAAGCTGTTTCACCATCATTATCTTGAACTTCTACTAATGTGATAATGTCAGGAGATTTCATGTTTTCAACAAATGACTTCGCAATTTTAACCACTTTTTCGTTTGGTGTGTTTGCCGTATTATTCGAGAAATTCTCTACGTTATATGCAGCAACGTTTAGTTTATCTTCTGCGAATGCAATTTCCGTTACTTCTTTGATTATTGGAGCTTCTACTAATGTTGGTAATGCAGCCACAGTTGTCATGATGCGGAAGTTTCCGAATTCGTAACTTACTGGACCTGTGATTGTGCCGTTGAATACATCCCCTGATTTAGCTTTGAATGATACAGAGTTCATATCAACTGTGATACGTTCCGGGTTATAGTCGTTAGCAGAGATATTGATTCCGCCAAATTTATTGAACGTTGTTTTACCACCGTTGTCAGTAGCCACGATGACTTCACYGTATTTTTGTGGTCCAACAACTTTTGCATCTTTAACTGAAACTAGCATACCTTCGATAGATTCCCAGAAGTCGATTCCGTCTTCTGCTGGATCGAATGAAGTTAATTTGTCGTTATCGATAACTTCTGTTGGTGGTGAAAGTTCTTCCCATTTAAGTGCTGCTGGAACTGGTGCTGTACCTAAGTCGTCAATGTTCGTGCTTGAAATTTCTGTTGTTGATAAATCAACAGATTTCATGTCAGAGTAACCAGCAATGAAGAATTCAGTCACTTTTCCGTCAACCGATACTCGATCGCCCGGCACAAATGCGTGCGCTTTACTGTATACAAGAATCGCGTCAGAAGTAGCAGGATCGCTGTCTGGTGTTAGATCTTGCATGAAGAAGTTGTTGTTATCAAGTTTGTAAGTTACTACACCTTCGATATCAACTACTTGCTGATCAGTGTATGGTGATTTGTGCTGTTTGCCTTGGATGTCCGAAATTTGCACACCAGTAGATTTGATTACTTGGTATTCAAACGAGAATACTTCAGAAGTTTCGTTGCCTGATACCGCCAATGCTTTGATAGTTGTGTTTTCTGTCACATTAATTGGTGCTGAGTATACATCACTTGAAGTTGTTGGAGTCGAACCATTTACTGTGTAGTAGATTGTCGCATCTGCCCAACCACTTGCAAGAGTGATTTTTGTGTTTTCAGTTACGAAACCTGGGAATACATTAACGTATACTGCTGGTTTGTTTACTAGGTCAAAACTTTCTGCACCCAGTGCTTTAACTTGGTATACATCGTTAAATTTAGAAGCTATACCTGAAACATGAACAAGATCGCCTTCATTATAATATTGAATGAAGTTATCATACGTCATGCCCGTACGATTATCGTTACGAACGATTACTGATTTTCCTTCTCCGTCGACAGCAGAGAATTCAAATGTCCCGTAATCATCTTTTTTCGCTAAGCCAGTAATTGTTACTTTGTTTAATTGAATGCGTTCACCTTGAGTATCTTCATTCACTCCAGTAGGCGCAATAACTTGTGCTGCTGGAAGTGGGTTGTCAGAAGATTTCACTGTGATTTTTGTTGGCTGGATTTGAAGTTCGCCTGCGTACGGGCTTACTTTCCCTTCAAGCTCAACGATGTCACCTGGTTTTACGTCAGCTGCAGAGACAAATGCATAAAGACCCGCAGTATCGTCTTGAATGTAGAAGCCTTTTTGACCCCAGAATCCAACGCCTGTTGTTACTGTACCGCTTACTTTGATCAATTTTGCTGGATCAGTTACTGCACGGGCAGCTGCGATATTGGCTACTGCTTCTGCTACAGGTGGTGGATCTACTTCTCCTCCAACGAATGTCATTGCCGAAACTGGCGCCTTTAGACCAGCATGGTTTCCAAAATATTTTTCAAGAGAAGCACTAACAGATACTTTTTTACCGATATTACCTGGGTTTGTTTTAAGTCCAAATGTTGATCTTAATGTAGTAGGTGTAGYAGGAACTTGTACATAAATCATTTTTGATAAATCGGTTTCATTTGCTGAGTCCGCAATTGCATAGTTGTTATCATCAGTAGCACCTGCCTTAACTACCGATGTTTCCCCTTTAACATAACCGACAATATAGCCATCCACTGTAACATTCTTTTTAGCAGCCACATCGTATTGTGCAAGTGCCTCAGCGACGGTCAATGATGTTGCGGCCGAAGCACTTGGTGCTGTGATAAATGGTGCCACCATTGAGAGAATTAGTAAGAAAGCTAGTGCAATCTTACTTAAAACATGTTTCCTAATACCTTCTTTTGTCATCCGTACCACTCCTCAAAAAGTAAATTTCTAGTACTATCTGATTATATCAGACTATTGTAAGAGTTTTCTTAAGAATTTGTAAAATTCATAATGATTACGTAAAAATAGGTAAGAAGTCCGACTATTTTGTTAAGTTATTATAAAGAAAAGTAAATATAGCTTATATTAATAGAATTAATTCTACTAATAAGATATGGGATACCTATTCGAAATATAACAGTTAGAGTTATGTCCTTTTAAATTGATTTTCCCGTTTTAACTGTAATTTATTCCCTTTCACCCTATAGTTTCCAGTGAATACATACAAAAAGGAGCCAGCAATCGCTGGCTCCTCATGTTTTTTTATAGATCGCCTAGTTTGTTAAGGGCACGGTACAGCATAACTGCTGATTCAGCGCGTGTTGCATTGTCTTGTGGAGAGAAGACGTTGCCGCCACGGCCAGATACGATTCCCAAAGCCACTGCTTGTTTAACGCTTAGTTTCGCAAAAGTACTGATATTTTTATCATCAACGAACACTTTTGAAGTATCAAGATTGTTCAATAATGCAGCATCTTCGTGTTTCACAGCACGGACAATGATAGCCGCGATTTCTTCACGTGTGATTTTCGCGTCTGGATTGAACGTTCCATCAGTTTTACCGTTGATGATGCCAGCGCGAGCTGCCGCTTCGATTCCAGCGTAAGCCCAAGCTTTGTTTGTTGTTACATCTTTGAATGTACCAGCATATTCTTTTGTTTCTAAACCAAGAGCACGAGAAACCAATACAGCGAACTCAGCACGAGTCAATTTATCTTCCGGTGCAAACAAATCAGCTGTTTTACCAAGAATGATTTTCTTCGTTGCTAATGTCTCGATTTCTTTCTTAGCCCAGTGGCTAGCGATATCACTGTATGTTACTGGTTTTGGATCAACAACTGGTGGTACTACCACTGGTGGTTGCGTCGGCGGCGTAACAACTCCATCTTGTTTCATAACCGTGATGTTCTGAGTAGCCTCGTGACCTACCATGTCAACTACTTTCAATTCGAAGTCATTTTTGCCATTTACTAATGGAAGAACAACATCAACTGTTTGGCTGTAACCTAACATTGCATAAGGTTCAGATAATGGATTTGCAAATACTTCGTTACCGTTTAGGTATAGACGAAGTTCATCGAAGTTATCGCCAACCTTAACTTTGATTGTTGGATCTGGCGAAGATGTTTTTACTCCAGATGGTACAGTTGCCGCAACAGCTTGAACTGTCGGTTTTGTTGTATCAACGAAGATTTTACGACCGATTTGCATTACGTTGCCATGCTCGTCAATTGCCTCCACTTTCACGTCTTTCACACCGTCAGTAAGCTTCAACTTATGAGAGAAATTCTTGCCGTCGAATGAATCCGCAACTACACCGTTCACTTTAAGTGAATCAACGTTTGAATCATCTTCTACCGTACCTGTTACTACTACTTCAGAAGTTTTGTACTCCACGAAATAATCATCCGGTGTTTTGAAGTAAATGACTGGTGGTTTTGTTTCTTCAGGGCTAGGAAGCACAAATTCTTTTTTAGAAACGTTTCCGGCGATATCGAATACTTTAACTGTTACTCTGTCGCCAGCTGCTAATGCATCTGAGATAACAAATGTGTCAAGAGTTGCTGCTTCTTTTACTTCTTTACCTTTGACGTATACTTCAACGCGGTCAATACCTACGCCACCTGAATTGTCTTTAACATTTGCAAGAGCAACTGTTTTTGTTGCAGCATCGAATGAGATCTCAGCAGTTGGTGCTTTTGTATCCACGATGATCGGGAATTCATATGATTGCCATTCAGCACCTTCAAAGTCGATTACACCGCGTAATTCAATCGTATATTGGCCATCTGGAGCAGGTTTTCCATTGATTTTCCCGTCCCAACCATTAGCTGAATTATACTTATAAGCTGGATTTGTTGCAGAATCAATATAGTTTTTCGTTAAATTCTTTTCAGTACGGATTGTACGTACTTTGTTGCCGTTTGAATCTAATACATTTACTTCTAATTTCTTAGCATTACGCATTAATGAGTAAACTGGGACTGCCAAGTCGATGTTACCATCGCCATTTGGTGAGAAAGCAAATTTCGATGGATTGAAGTTTTCATCTAATGATGGACCAGTGATAGAGTCACCGTTTTGGTCAACCAATCCTTGGTAACCCCAGTAAGTGGATTCTTCCCAAGCACTGCCATCAAAAATTGCTGCATCATCCCATGAGCCATTGAATCCGAAGAACGGTACATTCAATGGTACATTTCCGGAAGTTACTTCGTTAGGATCTTCAAGCGTCACGAATCCGTCAATGAAGAATCCGTTTACGAATGTTTCGAAGCCTTCCATGTCTTTCAATAGAGAAGCATCTACAGATACTTGAATTTCAGTTTCGCCATTTGCAGCGATTTCTATAGATTCAGGAGCCGTAACATCCACTAGGTCCGTCACGATATTTGAACCTGCAATGTTTGGTACAACTACGTCATATCCAGAAGTTGTCAATGCATGGTCAGTTTGAAGTTGAACATCAACATTGAAGTTTTTCGCTTCATCCGATAAGTTTTTCGCTTTCAATGTAAATGTGAATTTGCCATCTTTGATTTCCTTCAATGCTACTTTCGCTTCGCCAGTTGCTTTGTTTGTTACCATAACGTCAGTTTCTAATGCGTTCGCAAGTTGCATGATTCCAGCACCTTGACGACGTGGTGATACGTATTCTTTCATACCATCGTATTCATCCAAAACTACTGGTTTAGCTGTGTTCATCATCAAATTTTTAGCAAACTGTACGCGAGCTGCGCCAGTCAAGCCGAACTCTTTGTTCACACGTTCCATTACCAATGCCGTACCTCCGGCTACGTGTGGCGCTGCCATTGATGTACCGCTCATCAAACCGTATTCATTGTTATTGAATGTCGAGAAGATGTTTCCACCTGGAGCTGTGATTTCAGGTTTAAAATCCAAGTTCGGTGTCGGACCCCAAGAAGTGAATCCAGACATTTTTCCTGCAGTCGGACTAGCCACTTCGATATATTGCCCATCGAAACCTACAGTAACTTCTTTTCCTGTATCAAGAGCTGCTTTAAGTGCCACGCCATCTACTTGAAGTGCCGACATGTAAGGAATTTTGATATCTGAGCTTGATGCCATGCTGATTGTACCAGCCGCGTTGTTATAAACAATAACACCAGCAGCTCCAGCAGCTTGTGCATTCAAGCCTTTTTCAACAAATGAAATGCTTCCGCGAGATACTAATGCAAATTTACCTGTTAAGTCTTTTCCTGCGAAATCAGCCACTGTTCCAAACCCTGCGGACTCGATCGGGTACTCTTCTTCAGGAAGATCATTTGGTTCTGCGTCATTTGCCAACAAGAACATTGCACGACCTGTTTGTACACCATCAAATTCATATGTGAAACTCGAAGCCGTAACGTGGCTATTTTCGAATGAAGCAACACCGAATGAATCTTTAGAAACAGATGGTGATCCAGTCAAACCGTAATCTTGGTTATCTGCCATTGGATAGAATGTACCAGAACCAAACATATCTGAGTTCCCTGCAGATATGGCTACCAAAATACCACTATCTTGCGCACGTGTTACAGCCATTTGTTCTGGATTCGAATTATCGACATACCCGGCTGTTGAACCTAATGACATGTTAATGACGTCTGCACCAAGCTTGATTGCATCATCCATTGCTTTTACATAGATATCACCGAAAGTTGATGGGAACAATGGATCGTTACCAAATACTTTAAGTGCCAAAAGTTGAGCTTCAGGAGCTACTCCTTGGATTCCACCTTTTTCTTCGTCACCATTTGCTCCTACAGTACCTGAAACGTGCATACCATGCATTGACGCTCCCGGACCGATGTCTCGGATTTCCAGGTTGCCGTCCATGTAGTTGTAACCGTAAGGAACTTTCGCAGTGAAGTATTTACCCGCTTCGACTGAGCCATTGCCAACCAATGTACTTACTTCTTCTGAAGTGATGTCGCCAGATGTTTCGTCAGTCAGGATCATGTCACGGTGAGTAGGGTCAATCCCCGTATCAATGACACCAACTACCATTCCTTCACCTTTGAAGTTATATTTTTCCCACGCTAGTTGGGCTTGTACTAATTCTTTTGAGTGTGTCATTTCTGGTGTTGCTACGGGACGGGCATATTCAGTAGATTCGTGTACAGACTTAACACCAGGAGTAAGTGCGATACGTGCTACATCTTTTGCATCGACTACAGCAGAGAAACCATTAAATACAGTTGTGAAGTTTTCCTTGAAATCAATGTTCTTAGCAAACTTCGAAATGTTCGCTTGAACTCTCTCTTGATCTTGTTCAATTGAATCTTCTAAACTATTACGTTGGGATTGTGGAAGTTCTTTGTAAAGAACACCCTTTTGAGTAGCCGTTTCAATCGCTGGAGCTTTTTCAAGTTCAACGATGATACGCACTTTTTCAGTTGGATTTTCAGGTGCAACAAATCGATCCGGAATCTTTTTAGCCGGTTTTTGCACATTGATAACAGGAACCTGTTTTTCTAATTTCGCAGCATCTGCTGGAGCTGGTGCGCCGATTGTTGCTGTACTAAGTGCTAGTGAAGCTGCCATTGCAACCATCATGCTTTTTCTAGAATTACTCAATCTGCTTTCCTCCCTTTTTGAGTTTCATAACTTAGATTAATTTCCATTCAATAGATTTCACTAAATTATGTAACAATTAGAAATTTACCATATATTTTGATTGTTGCAAATATAAAAACAGAATAACTTATGTTACATTTTGATTACAAAACCTGGAAATGAAATTTCTGTAGATAAAAAGTATGTATTTGGTAAACTACTAATAGTTTTAATTAACTATTATTTTTTAAAACATTAATAGAGCTAAAGTTTCACATTTAGAAAATATGGTTTTTTATGGGTTATAAGGAAACTATTCTGATATAGCACAAGACTTTTATAACGGTTTATCCAGTTGGTTTAGACTGCTAAGTACCTACTTAAATATTGATTGGATTTATATTCCAAATTGTATTTTACGATATCATATTTCTAAATTGTAAGTTCTCCTGCACATTCTGAAAAATTAATTTACTTAAAAATTATAGAAAAGAGCCAGCACGAGGCTGACTCTTTTGTTTGGCATTAAAATTCATTCATTTTATCCAGTGCGCGGTATAACATAACTGCCGCTTCCGCACGAGTTGCATTTGCTTTCGGATCGAATTTATTTCCTGAACGACCTGTGATGATGCCTAAACCTACTGCTTGTTTTACTGATACCTTGGCGAAATCGCCGATTGCTTTATCATCCGCAAATGATTTAGAAGAATCTACATCTTTTAGTAGTGTCGCATCTTGATATTTCACTGCACGAACAACGATTGCTGCAATTTCTTCACGTGTGATAAGCGCATCTGGATTGAACGAGTCTTTCGTTTTCCCGTTAACGATACCAGCACGGTATGCAGCTTCAATACCAGCATAAGCCCATGCTTTGCTTGTTGGTACATCTTTGAATGTTCCTTGGTACTCATCCATCGGAAGATTCAACGCACGTGCAATCAATACAGCAAATTCAGCGCGTGTAATTTTACCTTCCGGGTTAAATGTTGCATCTGTTTTCCCGCTTGTGATTGAACGAGAAGCCAGTACTTCAATTTCATCCTGTGCCCAGTACTTTTGGATATCGCTAAATGTTTTCGCATGTTCGATTACTACGAATTTCGAGAAGTGATTTGTTTTGAAAACAAATTTGCCATTATCGTACGTTCCACCCACATAGTCCAGTGATTTCGAAGTCTCGTTCACATAGTAGGCAGCCACTTTACGTGGATTTTTTACTGTTGCAGTAACTGGAAGTGTTACTTGAACTGGTTCTGAGAAAGTAGAAACATTTGTTGTAATTCCAGCTTTTACAGTTGTGATTGTAAATTCATAAGTAGCTGATGCTGCTCCGTTTATATCTGTTGATTTAGACATTTTCACAGAAACTGTCGCACTTTCAGGCGAACCAGCTGCGATTGCTTTCAATACTTCATTTGGTACAGCCACTTCTGTGTTACCAGATTTGATAACAAGTGGTTTTGAAGATTGAGCAATTGTATTCAATGATCCTGTTGGTAATTTTGCACTTACTTCAGGTTGTGCTTCAGTTAAAGCTGGTACATCTACTTTAACTTCTTTTATTGCAGGGTCATTCACTTGAGCTGAAGCTGTATTTCCATCCACAGTCACCTGACCAGGGTTCGATGGTGCTGGTGGCGCAGGTGGAATAACAACCTGTTTATTCTGTACGTTTACATCCAATGTCACTGATTGACCTTTGTATTGAACTGTTACTTTAGTTGTTCCAGCAGCTTTAGCTGTGATTAAACCTTTGTCTACTGATACAACTGCTTCTTTTTCAACTACATACGTAGCATCTGCCGTTACATTAGTTGTGACATCGTCTTTACCAGCTTCTTTTACCGTCTGGTTAACTGTAATTTGTTCTTTGCCATCTACAGTTAGATCTACTTTAGTTTTATTCAACGATAGAGATATAACTGGCAAGACCGGTGCATCGGCTACTGTTATGTTTACTACAGCCGTTTTGCCGCCGTAAGTTACTGTTACTTTTGAAGTTCCTGCTGCTTTAGCTGTGACTAAGCCTTTGTCTACTGATACAACAGTTACATTTTCAACGTCATAGGTAGCGTCTGCTGTCACGTCTTTAGTTGTAGGTTCTTCACCATTCTTAGTAGTTGTTTCCGTAACTACTAATTTTTCTGTTACTCCTACTTCAAGTGCTACAGTAGATTTATTTACTCCGATTGTTTTAACGTCTGGAACTGGTACTGCTGTGACTGTCACACTTACAGTTTTTGTATTGTCGCCTACTGTAATGGTAATGTCAGTTGTTCCTACTGCTTTCGCTGTAATTAAACCAGCCTCTACAGAAATTACGTCGCTATCAAAGCCATCGTAAGTTGCTGTAGCTGTTACGTCTTCTTCAGTAGAAGTTTCATCTGCTTTAGTAGTTGTTTCTGTAACTACTAATTTTTCTGTTGCTCCTACTTCAAGTGCTACAGTAGATTTGTTGACTTTAAGAGTTTTTACGTCTGGAACTGGTTTTTCTGTTACGGTAACGTTCACAGTCACAGATTTTTCACCATGTGTGATTGTGATTGCTGTTTCGCCTGCTGCTTTAGCAGTAATTACTCCCGCTACGACAGAAACGATTGCATCGTCTTCAACAGCGTATGCTGCGTCAGCAGTTACATCAACGTCTACTGATTCATCTCCAACTGTTGTTGTTTCTGTAACTTTTACAGAAGCAGTATTACCTTCTTCAATTGAAAGATCAGTTTGATTAACTGAAAGTGTAACGACAGCTACTGGTGCAGGAACAGTTTCAACAGTGAATGCTTCAACTGTATCGTTTCCAGCGATGTCCTGTACGATTACAGAAACTTTGTATTTTTGACCTTTTTGAAGATCAACCAATTGAATTGAGTAAGTTCCATCAGCATTAATGCTAAATGTACCTTGATCAACTGTCTTGAATTTTTTGTCCTGAACTACATAAGAAGCTTTAAGGTAATTATTCACGTCAAATGCTTCTACACCAAAGTGTTCTTTTAGTACAGCTTCGTAACCGAAGAATTTATCTTCAACTTTTCCTACAAGTGTAAATTCTGTTGCATCCACATCTGTTGCGTTTTCACTTGTGATTGTAGGTGCTGTTGATTTTACAAATATAGGCTTGACTGTTGCTGTTATTGCTTCATTCGTGGTACTCGTTGTGTTAACTTTCATTCCATAAATTCCGTCATTTAGCTTTCCTTTTTCATAGGTATAGCCGTTTGTATATGAGCCGTCAAATACTCCTGATTTTGTTTTCGCTTTTGTCACGTCAAACAGAATGTCTCCAATATGTCCTGCCGGTTTTGGAGTGCCAGTGTATTTATTCGGATCGAGTACATCGATAGTTGTTGCGTATTTTGGTGCTTCTTTTAGTACATATGAAAAATTCGCTTTATCCAATTTCCCATCACCATTTGGAGAGATCGCGATGCTATCAAATCCAAATGAACTCACGTATTTGTTTGATGGGTCAATCGGATTGGACGGTACCGGTACGATTGGTGGTGCTTCGATTGGTACTTCCGGAATTGGTACTTCTCCAAAGATGACTACTTCATTATGGTTACCAGCTTCATCTACTACATTTACAGTAACTGTATCTGTTTCTGCGTTAAGAGTTGAAACTGGGAATGAGAATGTCCCATTTTGTTCAAGCACAAATGGCACAGATTGTCCCGCAACACCGTTTAAAGTGATCACATATGATGCATGTAATTTTTCATTAAGGTCAAAATCAAGTCCATAATTCTCTAACTCTGTGTTGTATTCGATATATTTGTCAGTTACTTGTCCAGTTGCTACGCCAGTCACTACAGAACCAGTAATTTCAGGTTTTGTTGTTTTCACAACAACCGGTCCAACATAGTCACCAACAACTGCAGGGTTTCCTGAAACTGTTTTTCCTGAGAAGTCAAATGTATATAGACCATCAGGGATTTTCCCAGCAGGAACACCAGACGTCCAAGGTTTGTACTGACCCTTTACTGCCAAAGTGTACTTTCCTGCTGCAAGAGAATTGCCGGCATGCACATATCCGATATAGCCGTCTCCATATTCTCCGCCTTCAGGGTTCATGATGTCGAAAAGTTCGATGTAGTTATTTGTTACATTCCCAGTTAATGTAAAGGAAAGTAATGCTTCATCTTGTACTCCATCGCCGTTAAACGATAGGTCTGTCTCAGTAATGTTAAAGTCTTTAAATTCCGTCGCTGCCGCTCCACCGAAGTCCGCTGCGAATGGTAATGAAATTTCATTGTCTGCTCCATTAATGTGAATGTAGCCCAGAATTTCATCTCCTGCTTTTGGCGCTGCATTTTTTGATGCAGTCAGTGTAACGTTTAACATTTGCTCGCCATTCAATGTGAATGTCGGTTTATCGATTGTAAGTTTTGCATCGCCGAAAGATTTTGTAACGTCAACTGTCACATTGTAATCTCCGCCCTTACCTTTTAAATCTTTTACAAGAATTTGTTTCGTAACTGAAAGATTTTCTTTAAGTGATTGTGGACCGAATGTAACTGTCCCTTTTAAGTTATCCACTATTTGTCCGCTACCGTTAAGAGTAGCTTTGTCTAGTGCATAAGCGAGTGCACCTGGATGTGCAGCTGCATACGCGTCTACACGTCCAGCCCCTTGAGAGAAGACATCGTATTTAGCTGTATCAAGAATTTTTGCCGTGTTCGAAAGTGCCACTTTCACGTCAAACGCATTCCAGTTTGGATTTGCTTGTTTAACAAGTGCCGCGATTCCTGCGATGTGTGGTGTAGCCATTGATGTTCCCGTATAACGATCATAAGCTTCGTCATATGTTGCTTCTGGGAAATCTGCTTTGTACATGGCAATAGATGACATGATGTTTGTACCAGGTGCTGTTACATCTGGTTTGATATCGAAGTTCGGAGTGGATGGTCCACGTGAACTTGAATCATTTACATCATCACCAAGAGTTTTTGCTGAAGCAAAGTTACCGAAAGTAACTTTTCCAGTTCCACCTTTTAATGCCGCACGGATTGCATCTCCGTCTGTTTGCGACATATCAAATGCTGGGATGAATGCAAATGAGTCACCAAGGAAAGTTCCTGATGCATTCGGTGCATTCGTACCTCCTGCTATGTTGTGGATGATCACTCCTACTGCACCGTTTTCTTTTGCAAATGCAATTTTGTCAACAAATGCAATTGAACCACGTGAGACAAGTGCGATTTTCCCTTTAACGTTAAGACCATTGTAGTCAGTAGCAGTACCATTTCCAGGAACTGCTACTAAGTCGAACTCACCTTGAAGTTGTGTTGCAACGTCTTTACCGAAAGTAGTTCCCATCAACTGTAATTGTTTAGAAAGATTGTAGCCAYCGACTGTGACATTTACTTTCCCGTTGTGTAGTGTTTCAGGGTTTGTTGTATTACCAACTGCGATTCCTAAACGTGCAGTAGATGGAGTTCCCATCGTCCCACGTTTCGGGCCTGAGTTACCTGTTGCAATTACTGAAATTGTACCTGCCATCATCGCGTTGTTAATCGCAAATGATCCGCTGTCCGTTTCAGAGTTAGGTCCGCCACCAAGTGACAAGTTGATAACATCCATTTTTTCGATTACTGCTGTATCGATTGCTTTGATGATACCTGAAGTAGCCCCGCTACCGTATGCACCAAGTACACGGTAAGCGTAAAGGTCTACTTTTGGTGCAATCCCTTTAATCCCGTATTCATTGTTTCCAACAGCTGCAATTGTCCCTGCTACGTGTGTACCGTGAGACGTATAGAATGCACTGCCGTTAGCGTTGAATTCCGGTTTATTAGCTGGACGTTCAAGTGGTGATGTCTCAGACGCATCATCATCAGCACGCGTACGAGTATATTCTGTTCCAGCTACTTGAGGGACAAAGTTTTTACCGCCTTTATAAGTTCCAGCAAATTCTGGGTGATCTTTGTCAATACCTGTATCAAGTACAGCTACTTTAATGCCTTCCCCTTTATATCCTTCGTCCCATAACTTTTTAATTCCTAAGAATGAAAGGCTCGTATTCATTGCCGCTTCCATCTTGCCATCCTTATCAAGATTAGATGTTGACTTCGTTGCAGTTGATTGCTTGTCTCCCAATGCATAAACCGTTACATCCGGTTCTACTAAAGTAACGCCTGGAATTGAAAGCAATTTTTTAAGGTCATTCGCTTTTACAGTTGCCGCAAAACCGTTCAACACTGTATTGAATGTATAGCCTTGCTTGACTGAAATGCCTTTCGAACTCATTTGTTTCTTAACGAGGGACTGTTGCGCATCTACGTTCGCCTTCACTTTAGCCGCTTGAGCGTTCGTGAACTTTTTCCCAGCCAATTCGTTAATTCCCTGTTTCAGGGCTACAGGTTCCTCAGACAAATGAACAATAACCGCTACTTCTTTATCGCCTGAAACACCTAATAAATTTTTGTGAAGTCTTGGTCCGCCCTCTAA
Source organism: Paenisporosarcina sp. P4_E4_2 (assembly GCF_056401595.1). NCBI lineage: Bacteria > Bacillati > Bacillota > Bacilli > Caryophanales > Caryophanaceae > Paenisporosarcina > Paenisporosarcina sp. P4_E4_2. The sequence goes on from NZ_JBFUJC010000024.1 coordinate 16,041, forward strand.
GACGTCCATTTGCTCTGCAATAGCTGCTTTTAATTCTAACTGCGTTTCAGTTTGAACATTCTGCTTAAATGGTTTCAGCTGTTTCGTGTTTGCCGATGCCGACATTGGCGTCAACAATGAAAGAACCATAAACATTGCAAGAATGCTACTGAAGAACTTATTCAACTTGTTTTTTTTCAATTCTCAATTCCCCCTAAATGATTTTATGTCTCAATAGTTGCTAAAGTTCCCCTCCTTTTTTATGTCTGAAGATTCAAACATCGTTACCCATAAAAGGCAACAGGGTAAATTTTACCATAATAATAGATTAATAGTTACTTATTTAGAGTGTTTTTATATTACTTTTGTATTTCAAAAATGTAAATTAATGTCGATTTATGACATCGAGATTGTCGGAGTTTGGAAGTTAGTTATTGAATTTAGAGCCATTTCGACAAAATCGGGGATGTTTATAACAAAATCGCGATTAATAACTGCTTAAACAAAATAAAAATGACCTCTCCCCATTGATAGGAAGAGGTCATTAGCTGTGAGTATTATTCTAGCAGTGAGTATTAAACCTTATAACTCGTTCAGTATATCCAGTGCGCGGTATAGCATGACTGCTACTTCAGCACGCGTTGCATTTGCTTTCGGATCGAATTTGCTACCTGCTGTGTGACAGGTTATAAATCTACCATTTTCAAATCCCCTTTGTTCAGGTGAATCTACTATTTTTGCCCGTATGACTTGAATTTCTCCGCCATATGAGCCATTTCGTTATCGTCTAGAATGACTGGTTCCCCCACGGCCTTTGCTTTCAAATACACTTCGCAGCAAAATTCGATTTCTTCCGCGATGGCGAATGAGGTAGCAATATTGTTCGCACCTGCCAATAGCCCGTGATTAGCCAGAAAGACAGCTTGTCGATCTTTCATCCCTTCGAAGGCATTGGTCGCAAGTTCTGATGTACCAAAACTCGCATACTCCGCACAGCGTACGTCTTTTCCTGCATAAGCAACCAAATATGACACTGCTGGCAAATTCCATCTTAGTGATGCAAGCACGGTGGCGTGCATGGAATGAGTATGGACGATTGCATCTATGTCTGTACGTTGTTGATAGAAAATCGCGTGCATCGGGAATTCGCTTGATGGCTTTTTATCGCCAGCGATGACTTTCCCTTGCAGATTACATACGACTACATCTTCAGCTGTCATGATGTCGTAATCGATGCCGCTCGGACTGATGATCATATGGCCGGATTCACGGTCGAAGATGGAAATATTGCCCCCCGTCCCTTTGGTTAGGCCTCGTGTTCTCAATAACTTACAATAATCGACAATTTCATTGCGTTCTTTCATAAACATAGGTTGTTCCTCCATTCATGGTGTATATCTACTATGTTTAGCGAAATAGTTTTTTCAGGTTTTCTTCGTAAGGTGCACGAACAATTCCTTTTTCAGTGACTATGGCCGTGATGTGTTCGTGTGGTGTGACGTCGAATGCGGGGTTGTACACATTAACATCTGCCGGTGCCGTCAGTCTGCCAAAGCCTTCGATGACTTCGGATTTATGTCTTTCCTCAATCGGAATTTGCGTGCCCGTTGGTGTATTTAGGTCAATGGTTGGTGTTGGTGCTGCCACGTAAAACGGAATGTTGTAGTGTTTTGCTAAAATGGACACTCCAAGTGTACCGATTTTATTGGCCGTATCACCGTTTGCAGCTACTCGGTCGCAACCGACGATAACAGCTTGTACTTTGCCTTGTGACATAACCATAGCGGCCATATTATCC
>NZ_JBFUJC010000025.1:0-25977 GCF_056401595.1 Paenisporosarcina sp. P4_E4_2
GATTGCACGAGTTATCCCGAAGAATCGATTTTTGGCCGTCCTCTATGCAACTATTTTGGGTGCCTTCTTTCCTGCCTGTGAGTGTGGCATTGTGCCGATTGTTCGCAGACTTCTCTTAAAAGGGGTCCCTTTGCATGCAGGAATTGCTTTTATGTTAACCGGGCCTATCATCAATCCTATTGTTTTATTTTCCACTTACATTGCTTTCGGAAATCAATGGGACATGGTGTTATACCGCAGTGGACTTGCTTTTATTGTCGCAATGACAGTTGGTATTATCTTGTCCTATCAATTTAAAGGGAATCAACTGTTAGAAAAGGGGAAGATGAATACTCATCATCATCATCATTCTAAGGGACAGTCGTTTAAAAGCAAATTTGCGGATATGCTGCGTCATGCAGTGGATGAATTCTTTTCTGTCGGTAAGTATTTAATTTTGGGCGCATTTATTGCAGCAACAATGCAAACCTACTTGAAAACTTCTACATTGCTGGACATCGGTCAAACCGACATTACTTCATCGCTTGTCATGATGGTTCTTGCTTTTGTCATGTCGCTTTGTTCAGAAGCAGATGCATTTATTGCTTCTTCATTCAGTAGTACTTTTTCAGTCGGATCTATCGTGGCATTTCTTGTATTTGGTCCAATGGTAGACATTAAAAATACTCTTATGATGCTCAGTGTTTTCAATAAACGTTTTATCTTTATCTTAATTGGCTATATTGCCCTATTTGTTTTAGTCGGTTCACTATTGATATGAAGGAGGGAAAGTCTTGGTAAGGACGTATATTTTACTCATTTTCACTTTCTTCTTTGCACATTTACATGCTTCAGGAAATATTACGAAATACATTAACATGAAGTATTCCTATCTTTCCTATAGCGCAATTTTCATTTTCGCCATTTTAACAATTGTCCAAGCATATACAGATATCAAACAGTCAAAAGATGAACCTGATGAATCTTGTTGTGATGGAAATCATAGCCATGAAAAAACGAAGCCTTTTTATCAGAGATGTTTCATTTATGGGGTTTTTATATTTCCTTTACTAACTGGCTTTTTTCTGCCGATTGCAACTCTAGATTCTACAATTGTTAAATCGAAAGGATTTTCGTTCAAGGCAATGGAAACAACCGATGAATATGCTGTCACTCAGTACTTGAAACCTGATACCAGTATTTATTATGGCAAGGAAGGCTACGATGAATTAATGGATATTGAAAAAAATAAATATCTATCCAAAAGCAGCGTAATACTTAAAGATACAAACTATCTTAAAGGGTTGGAAACAATCTATAATTATCCTGGGGATTTTCTTGGGAAGACAATTGAATTTGATGGTTTTACATTTAAAGGGGAGACTGTGAACAAAAACCAGCTTTTCGTCCTGCGATTTGGTATTATTCATTGTATTGCAGATTCGGGTGTATATGGAATGTTAGTTGAATTTCCTGAGAATATGAATATCGAAGATGACCAATGGATCCATGTCAAGGGAACCCTCTCTTCAGTCTATTACCAACCATTTAAATCCACCATCCCAGTGTTGCTTGTAGAAGAATGGGAAAATACCAAAGAACCCAAAGAACCATATGTTTATCGTTCATATTAAATTTCATCGAAAGTGAAAGTCTAAAATCCATAGGCAAGAAAAAAAGGCGTCGCAGACTAACGGGTTCTGTTATGAAGAACAAAATCGCAAAATGTCAATAAAAATTTATAACTAAAAGCACCGCAATTGGTAGCAAATCTGTCATAAGATTTGTATCTAAAAGCGGTGCTTTTTCTATTTCAGTTAATTGACTTGAGAATAGCAATACTAATTTTATAAAAAGGGAGCCTGGAGTGTTTGTGTAAATAAGTAAAAGATGGAAAAATGGAACTTTTCAGTTTTTATATCGTATTACAATTAACAAAAGATAATAATTTTAACGTAACACAAAACATCAGGGGGGATTAGTATCTATAATAAACAAATCAAAAAAATTGGAGGCATCTTATTCTTGATTAGCTCGTGTTTTCTGTTTGCCGCCTGTTCGGAAGAAATTCCTGAACAGCAAAAAGAAGTGGTTGTTTCATTAGAAGATAAAAATAAAGAAGCAGTCCAGGCTGTTCTTAAATCAGAATTCACAGTTCCGAACGAAGAATATGTGCTTATTGTCAAAAACATTGATAAAAAAATGACCGAAATAGGCAGCAGTATGCCTCAAACTAATGAAGTAAATGGAGTTGAAGAGTCTGGAGTCTCAGATGAATGGCGTGCCTATGAGGACTTAGTGAAAAAAACGTATGAACCTTATTTTATGGATTATATTTATGATTCCCTTATCGCAAAAGGTACCGCTTTCTATTATCATTATGGATATATAGGCTTTGACGAAAATATTCGGTATGAAATGAAAGTTAGTGATATACAAGTAACTAAAAGTGAGAATAAAAACACACCCAAGCATTATGACTTTACTGCTCAGGTAGAATATACGAATAATGCAGGTGAAGTTTCACAACACGAAGTAAAAGGTACGGCAATTCTTTCTGAACCAGGAAAAATTGGGAAGTTTGACATACGGGATGATGATGGTTTAAGCGAAAAAGTATCAGTGGACCGACAATAACAACAAAACATTGTGATTTTGCACTGTCTTCGGATGGTGCATTTTAGATTTTAGAAGAAAAGCACCGCTAAATGCGGTGCTAATTAATTACTAAGTGATATCCGATATCGGATATTATTTAGTTTTTTTTCCTCTCAAGAAAACTCGATAGGATTTTTTCAGCGTTTTCTTATCGTTAATAAATCAAACTTCTTCGTTTTACCCCAATCCTTCAATTCTTTAATCGATTGTCTCGTGGGGTTCAATATGAACCAGAACCATGCAAAATGGCTTTACTAAATGTATTTTTTTCTCAATCTCTTCCGTGATTCGATGACCCTCCACAACATTTAATGATGGATCAACTGTAACGGTTAAATCGACAAACATTAGATTCCCATGCATGCGTCCTTTGAAGTCCTCTAAATGGATGACACCCTGTACTTTTCGAACGAGAACTGAAAGAGTTTCAACCTCATCTTCGTTAAAACCGTCAGTCAARGTATGTACTGCCTCATTGAAGATATCGAATGCCGTTTTCATGATCAGTAATCCGACTAAAATGGCTGTAATTGAATCCAAGATAGGGAGTCCAAATATAGCAGCTAATATCCCGATGGATGCCCCGATACTAACGAGGGCATCGGATCGGTTATCATATGCTGCGGCTCGAACCGCGGAGCTATTAATTCGATTAGCCAACCTTAAATTGTATCGATAAACCACATACATCACAATGGCACTGCCAGCAGCAACAAATGCTGTTAAGATGGAAGGTGTTTCGTGAATCGGGTGAAGCATGTTCTTTCCTGCATTTATTAATACTTGCAAACCGACAGCAGCCATAATAAAAGAGGCGACAAGGGATGCAACTGTTTCGGCACGGAGATGTCCATAATGATGATTATGATCCGGAGGTTTTTGTGATATTCGAAGTCCAATCAATACAGCAATTGAAGCAGCGATGTCCGTCGAATTATTGAGACCATCTGCTTTTAAAGCTTCGGAAGTACCGATATATCCGATGGTCAATTTTATAGTGCTTAGAACTAAATAGGTACCGATACTTATCCAAGCACCTTTTTCCCCTTCGCGTAATTGTGTATATAGCTCCAATTTGTTTCCCCCCTGCAAAACTTTCAGACATAAGAAAACGACTCTCTTAGTGAGAGTCGTTTCTTTCTAATCGTTCTTCAATCATATTTTCTAATTCTTCTTTAGTTAACTTAATGACTTCAAGATACAGTATGTGATGGCCTTCCATATCTTTAATCGTGAATTCGTATCCTTGTTCAATTATTTTTTCACCTTTAATAGCTTCAAAATGTTTAGTCAGGAACCATCCACCGATTGTATCAATATCTTCTTCATCAATATCAATGCCCAAAATATCATTAACGTTTTCTATTAAAATTTTGGCATCAAGGATATAGTGATGATCTCCTAATTTTTGAACATCCGGCAATTCATCATTATCAAACTCGTCTCGAATATCACCGACAATTTCTTCAAGAATGTCTTCGATTGTTACGAGACCCGATGTTCCGCCATATTCATCCACCAATATTGCCATATGAATACGTTCACGTTGAATTTTCAATAACAACTCACCAATTGGAATGGTTTCAATGACACGAATGATTGGTTGCATATAATCAATGACCGGTCGATTAATATTTTCCGAATCCTTAATATAAGCAGTCAATAAATTCTTCATGTTCACCAAACCGATTACATGATCTTTGTCGCCATCTGTTACTGGATATCGCGTATACTGTTCGACGTTTACCTGGTCAAACACTTGGCGAAGGGTCGTATCTTTATCAATGGTGCTCATCTCGGTACGGGGAGCCATAATTTCTTTGGCAATCCGATCGTCAAATTCAAAAATCTTGTTTACAAACTTATATTCCGATTGGTTGATTTCACCACTTTTCAAGCTATCCGATAGAATTATACGAAGTTCTTCTTCTGTATGTGCCAGCTCTGATTCAGATGCAGGCTTTAATCCAAATAAGCCTGTAAGTGTTCGAGCGGAACCATTTAGGAATTTAATAATTGGATACATGATGCGATAGAACCAAATCAATGGTTTTGCCGTAAACAAGGCAACTTGCTCCGCTTTTTGAATGGCTAACGTTTTCGGTGCCAATTCACCGACCACTACGTGCAAAAATGTAACGAATGAGAACGCAATTCCGTAAGATAGGATATTTGACGTGTTATCACTTAGCTCGAAACGTTCAAATAGCGGATGCAATAATAGCTCGACAGTAGGTTCTCCAAGTAAACCTAAACCTAACGCGGTCATTGTAATACCCAACTGACACGCAGATAAATATTCATCCAAATTTGAAATGACGCGTTTAGCGTGAACTGCACGTTTATTTCCTTCCGCAACCAATTGATCAATGCGGGTTGATCTCACTTTTACAATAGCAAACTCACTTGCCACGAAGAATGCCGTAAAGGCGATTAAGACAGCAAATGCTGTCAATCGTATGGCTATGTCCAAAGAATTCCTTTGTTCCAGACCCGAATGAGGGGGAGAACAAAGTGTACACCTCCTGTTTTCTAAAAAATAGTTAATACCTATAATAATAAAATACTCAGGTTTAAAAAACAAATATTACTTACCACACGCAATTTCCCTTTCAACGGTTTCCATATTTTTGTATCCTAAAAGAAGAGACTTATATGATGGGGGAGTGAATAAATTATGGGAAAAGCTAAGAGAGGTCGTTATCTTGAGATCTTGTCCGCTTCAACCAAACTAGGGTTAACTTCCTTTGGAGGTCCAGCAGCACATATCGGTTATTTTAGAGATGAATACGTGCAAAAGAGAAAATGGCTCGACGATAAGCTGTATGCTGATTTGGTTGCCTTATGTCAATTCCTGCCCGGTCCCGCGAGTTCACAAGTAGGGATATCAATCGGTATGCTACGTGGAGGATTACTCGGTGGTATTTTGTCATGGATTGGTTTTACACTTCCTTCGGTTTTAATATTGATGGCCTTTGCATGGATTATTATGCAAACGGGATCATTTGAAAGTGGTTGGATTCAAGGCTTGAAAATCGTCGCTGTTGCAGTTGTCGCACATGCATTGATGGGGATGGGCAAAACGTTAACACCGGATCGACCGAGATTGACAGTCGCAATGATTGCCGCAGCTGCAACATTATTGATTCCGACGGCTTTGGGTCAGATTCTGATTATCGTACTAGCTGGTTTGTTTGGCGTACTGTATTACAAAAATGAAAAAGCACCAGATACGGTCGAAATGCCATTGTCATTCGGTAAGAGGACAGGAATTATCGCATGGATTCTATTCTTTGCTTTACTCATTATATTGCCGATCTTTAGACCATTTGTACAAGCTACCTGGTATGCGATCTTTGATATTTTCTATCGTGTTGGTTCTATCGTGTTCGGCGGGGGGCATGTTGTTTTACCAATGCTGGAACGGGAAGTAGTACCAGCCGGTTGGATGTCTTCGGAAGCTTTCATAGCGGGTTATGGTGCAGCTCAAGCGGTACCGGGTCCATTGTTTACACTGGCTGGCTATCTTGGTCAAATCATGGGAAGCTTCTCCGGAGCTGCCATTGCCGTGGTTGCAATGTTTTTACCTTCCTTCCTACTTGTAATGGGAACGTTGCCTTTTTGGGCGGTTACTCGTACTAAACCAAGAATTCAAGCGGCATTGAAAGGAGTGAACGCGGCCGTAGTAGGAATATTACTGGCATCATTGTATGACCCGGTCTTTACAAGTGCCGTACATGCCCCAATTGATTTTGTCATTGTGTTAATTTCATTTACTCTGTTAGTATTTTATAAACTGCCACCTTGGATTGTCGTGATTATCACCGCAATATTAGGTGCATTGAGCTTCGCTATATTTGGTTAAAAGGGAGAGATGGCTTTGGATACGACTGTGCAATATGCAATAGAAATGGATAAGCATGATAAGATGAGTTCTTTTAAAAAAGAATTCTACTTACCAGAGAATCAATTATATATGGATGGGAACTCGTTGGGGCTTATGTCAAAACGTTCTGAAGCAACTTTGGATAAACTAATTTCCAGCTGGCGTGAAAAAGGGATTGATGGCTGGACTGAAGGTGAGAATCCATGGTTTACATATCCAGAGCAGTTAAGTGAACGTGTCGCCAAAATTGTCGGTGCTCAAGGAAATGAAGTGATGGTGACCGGCTCCATTACCGTAAATATTCACCAAATGCTAGCTACTTTGTTCCATCCGACAGCTGAAAAGTCTGTCATTGTCGTTGACGAACTGAATTTCCCTTCCGATATTTATGCGGTGGAAAGTCATTTGCGGTTGCGTGGTCTTGACCCTGCTGTGTCGATGCGAAAAGTGAAAAGTACTGACGGCTATACACTAACGCTGGATGCAATTGAAGAAATGTTAACAGAAGATGTAGCCATCTTAATGTTACCTTCTGTGTTGTATCGAAGCGGCCAGTTGTTGGATTTGAGTCGCATCACTGAAATGGCCCATGCGAAAGGGWTTTTGGTAGGCTTTGATTTGGCACATTCCATTGGCTCCGTGCCTCATAACTTACATAATGATGACGTGGATTTTGCAATATGGTGCCATTATAAATACATGAATAATGGTCCTGGGGGAACTGGTGGGCTTTATATTCATGAGCGTCATCATCACGAGTTGCCTGGTCTTGCGGGCTGGTTCGGTTCAGATAAGACCAAGCAATTTGATATGTCTCATGAATTCTCCAAAGCAAATGGAGCGGGTGCTTATCAAATCGGGACCCCGAATTTATTCAGCACTGCGCCTTTAAGCGGAAGTGTGGAGCTTTTTGAAGAAGCGGGAATGGACGCAGTCCGTTCGAAATCACTTGCGTTGASAAAATATTTACGTGAGTTGATTCAAGCGGAAGCAGGTTCATTCGGCTTTGTTGATGTCACGCCCTTTGCAGATGAATCAAGAGGTGGACATATTGCCCTTGCCCATCCAGAAGCTGCCCGGATTTGTAGAGCATTGAAAGAAGCAAATGTCGTTCCCGATTTCAGAGCACCAGATATTATTCGATTGGCGCCGATTAGTTTTTATTCGAGTTTTGAAGATGTGTGGGAAATGGTCCAACGCTTAAAAACCATTATGGTAGAAGAAACATACAAAACGTTCACCAATGAACGAAATGTGGTGGCTTAAATGAAAATACATGACATTTCGATGTTGTTGAACCAGAACGTTGCAGAATGGCCGGGTGATACGCCCTTCCAATTTCATATCAAATGGACAAAAGAACAGAGTGGTTCGGTAAATGTCGGACAAATTACGACGAGTACACATATAGGTACCCATATCGATGCTCCTTTTCACTTTGATGAAAACGGAAAAAAAGTTCACGAACTTCCTTTGGAAAACTATATCGTCGACGCGATTGTGATTGATGTGAGTGGAAGTGAGGTTATATCGAGAGAATTGTTGAAAGGTAAAGTGACTGGGGAAGCAAAAGCGGTTCTTTTCCGAACGAATGCCTGGCAGCAAAGAGATGTATTCCCTGAAGCAATTCCAGCATTTGATGCGGATATTGTGGATTGGATGGTTGAGAACGAATTGTCTTTATTTGGAGTCGACTTACCATCGGTTGATGCGATTACTAGCAAAGATTTACCTATGCATCATGCTTTAGGAACTGCAGGTCGCTATATTCTTGAAGGACTTATACTGGACGATCTCAAGGAAGCAACTTATCCATACCCACGTTCGAGCAATACCCGTTTAAATACCCTACCTAAATATGCCTAAACGCAAGTTGTTAACAGAATAATAATTTTTTTCTAAATCTATTGACAATCCAAAAAATGTCATGATAATCTTAATAAGTAAATARCTATGAGAAAAGGAGGTACGTGTCATGATGATCAGAGTTGAAGTTGCTACAAACTACATAGTTAGTCCGTACCTACCGGTCATTTCTCTTTGAGTTCACATTAATCAAGGAACAGGTATGGACACCTGTTCCTATTTTCATGCGCACACGCATCTGGAAACAGGGCGTGTGCTTTTTTGTGTTTTTTTACTACCAAATTTTGGTTGTTACAGCCCTGCTGTTTCAAATAGAGAAATGCCAAAGACCATGAATGACCTGTCTGAGGTTGAAAGCAAACAAAACTATGAAAAGGAGTGCTGAAGATGAACATTCAGCTACAGAAACAAATTTTAATCAAGGAATCTCTAGAAGGTGGCTAGTGTAAGCCCAACCTGAAAAAGAAAGAAGGAAAATCTTATGTTCTCCGTATTATTTAAACTTAAATGGTTTTTCGCAGAAAACTGGAAGCGATACACAATTGCCATTTCATTATTGATGGTCACGAATGTAATCGAAGTTGTTCCACCATGGCTTCTAGGCGAATCTATTGATGCCATTTATCAACAAACATTAACATCACAGTTATTGATGACTTTCTTACTCGCTTTACTTGGTGTAACGGTTCTCAATTACTTAAGTAACTTTGTGTGGCAATACCAACTATTTGGCGGAGCCTATGTTATTGAAAAACAATTACGTAGCCGCTTGATGAAACAGTTTTTACGCATGACGCCTTCGTTTTATGAGAAGAACCGTACAGGGGATTTGATGGCGAGAGCGACAAATGATTTAAAGGCAGTCTCCACAACAGCAGGATTCGGTATCTTAACATTGATTGACTCATCCCTTTATATGCTTACGATTTTAGTGACGATGGGAATGCTCGTTAGTTGGAAACTGACATTAGTAGCTCTTCTTCCACTGCCTATCTTGGCGATCATCATGCAAATTCTCGGCAAGCGCATCCACGAGAAATATATGAAGGCTCAAGATGCCTTTGGCGATATGAATGATGGCGTACTGGAAGCAGTAGCGGGGGTTCGAGTGATTCGAGCATACGTGCAAGAACGTGCATCAGAAAAACAATTCGCTGATATGACGGAAGATGTGTATTCGAAAAACATGGAAGTTGAAAAAATCGATGCATTGTTCAATCCCATCACGAAAGTATTGACCGGAGTCAGTTACATGATCGGGATAGGGTACGGTGCGTATCTCGTTTCACAACAGCAAATGACACTGGGGGACTTAGTATCATTCAACGTGTATTTAGGGATGATTATTTGGCCAATGTTTGCAATAGGGGAATTGATCAATGTCATGCAGCGAGGGAACGCTTCTCTTGATCGCGTTCAAGAAACGCTCGATTATGAAGAAGATGTCAAAGACGCGTCTCATCCAGTAACAGTCAATCAACCTGGACGCATCGGTTTCAACCAAGTGAAATTCCAATATCCACAGTCTTCGTCGGTAAATTTAAGCGACATCAACTTGCAATTGGAGCAAGGTCAAACGCTTGGAATTGTTGGGAAAACGGGAAGCGGAAAAACGACGTTGATTAAGCAGTTACTTCGTGAATATCCAGCTGGAGAAGGAACGATTTCATTAGCCGGCGTTCCAATTGAAGATCAAACAAAAGACCAGGTTCGGAATTGGATTGGCTATGTTCCTCAAGACCATGTGTTATTCTCACGGACTGTCAGAGAAAATATTCTGTTCGGTCATCCGGAAGGGACGGAAGAGGATATTGAAACTGCAATTCGTTTATCCCATTTCCAAAAAGACCTGCAATTACTACCACAAGGGTTGGAAACACTTGTTGGTGAAAAAGGGGTCGCGTTATCTGGCGGTCAAAAACAACGTATTTCAATCGCCCGAGCACTCATTAAAAATCCTGAAATCTTATTATTGGATGATTCCTTGTCCGCTGTTGATGCAAAAACAGAAGCGCGAATTATTGAAAATATCCAACAAGAACGACAAGGAAAAACAACGATTATTACCACGCATCGTCTATCAGCCATCCAACATGCAGATTGGATTATTGTATTGGACGACGGTGTAATGATTGAAGAAGGTACACATGAAGATTTGCTGGAGAATGAGGGCTGGTATAAAGAACAGTTCGACCGACAGCAAATTGAGGAGGTGTCATCATGAGTACAGGAAAAAGATTATGGCTGTACGCCCTTCATTATAAAAAATTATTAATCATGGGAATTGCCATGCTGACGGTTGCAGTAGCAGCCGACTTGGCAGGCCCTTTGATTGCCAAAAAAATCATTGACGAACATATTGCAGATACGACTGCAGGTTCAATAGATTTTGAACCGATTGTGATGCTGCTTAGTGTGTTCTTTGCCTTAACAGTCGTGGCAGCAATTTTCCGTTACGGTGAATATTTATTGCTACAAAAAGCTGCGAACCGTGTTATTCAAAAAATGCGAAATGATGTGTATCAACACATCCAAACATTGCCGATCCGCTACTTTGATAACTTGCCTGCCGGTAAAGTAGTTGCACGTATCACAAACGATACGGAAGCAATACGAGAATTATATGTAACAGTTCTTTCTCAATTTGCTTCAAGCGCTATGTACATTACAGGTATTTATGTGGCGCTGTTCTTCTTGGATTGGAAAATGGCTTCTATCGCATTATTTGTTTTACCTATTTTGTTTGTATGGATGGTCATGTACCGAAAATATGCATCGAAATATAACCACATCGTCCGTGCAAAAGTAAGTGATATGAACGCGATGATTAATGAATCCATTCAAGGTATGACGATTATTCAGGCATTCCGTCGTGAAGAACAAATGCAAGAAGAGTTCGAAGTGATGAATCGCGAACATTACAAGTATCAAAATAAACTGTTGTACTTGGATGCGGGAACTTCACATAACCTGGTTGGTGCAATCCRCTCTATTACATTTGTATTATTCATTTGGTATTTCGGCGGAGCATCTTTGAATGCAACCACTGCGATTTCAGTTGGTGTGTTATATGCTTTTGTTGATTACATTACGCGACTGTTTAACCCAGTGACGGGTGTTGTGAATCAGTTAGCTAAATTAGAGCAGGCACTTGTAGCTGCTGAACGTGTTTTCCGATTACTGGATCGCTCTGGTGAAGAGGTCAGCGACGAAAAAATTGCCCGTTATCGAGGCAATGTTCGATTCGACGACGTCTGGTTTGCTTATAAAGATGAAGAGTATGTACTGAAAAACATTTCATTTGAAGCTAAGCAAGGGGAGACGGTGGCGTTAGTTGGTCATACCGGATCCGGGAAAAGCTCTATCATGAACTTATTGTTCCGTTTCTATGATGTATCCAAAGGTGCTATAACCATCGATGGAACAAACATTCAAGACTTGTCCCGACAAACGGTACGAGATCATATGGGAATTGTCTTGCAGGATCCTTACTTATTTACAGGCACCATTGAATCCAACGTCAGCCTTGGAGATGCAAGAATATCCCGTGAAAAAGTGATAGCTTCTCTGGATGCAGTTGGAGGAGAACGTGTTCTGAAGCATTTACCAAATGGAATTGATGAGCCGGTAATTGAAAAAGGAAGCACTCTTTCGTCAGGTCAGCGTCAATTAATTTCGTTCGCTCGTGCATTAGCATTTGATCCTGCGATATTAATTTTGGATGAAGCAACTTCCAATATTGATACAGAAACAGAAGAAATTATTCAGCATGCTATGGAAGTGCTGAAAAAAGGACGTACAACTTTCATTATTGCGCATCGACTTTCTACTATTAAAAATGCAGATCGCATTTTAGTATTGGATCGAGGGGCAATTGTTGAACAAGGAACACATGATGAATTAGTTGCACTCGGTGGCCGCTATGAACAAATGTATCGCTTACAATCTGGAGTGGCTCTTAACCCGCAAGTGGGTTAAGGGGCACTCCCTTTTTTATGCTTATTACAAAGTTAGATCTTTTCGAGGTAATTTCTTTCTTTCATGATTTGCTGTGTCCAAATCCAAGCGCCAGTCTGCACCTAAGCTTCAGTCCCTCATACGAAAGCAAGCTTTCGAATCTCGCCTAGCAACGGTTTCAGGCTAGAGTGGTGCTTACGCATTTCTAAGCATTGCATCTTCCAAATGAAAGTCTTATATTTAGAGAGGCGAAACAAAGGGGTTAGAGGATATATATAAACATGAATACATGGTTGTCTGAATGGAAGAAAAAAACTACAGGTTTTAATCAAAACATACGGATGTTCATGCTTGCGAATGTCCTGATTCAAATTGGTATGGGCGTGTTTATGGTCATGTACAATTTATATATAAAAGAACTCGGATTATCCGAAGTCGTAAATGGGAAAGTCATTTCATATATGTCTTTAGCAACAGCACTTGTCCTGATTCCTGCTGGATTTTTGAGTGATCGTTTCGGAAGGAAATGGAGCATAGTGGTCGGTACATTACTGACGGCGAGTACATTATTTTATAGAAGTATAGTTGTAACTGAAGAACCTATTGTCATTGCAGCGTTCTTTACAGGACTCTTTATGGCTATTGTGCAGGTGTCAGGCGTTCCTTTTCTCGCAGAAAACTCAAAAGCTTCCGAGCGTATGCACTTGTTCAGTATTCACTTTTCGGTTGTCACAGTGGCAAGTGTAATTGGGAGTCTCGGTGGCGGGGTATTGGCTGATGTTCTCGAATTTGGATTTGGAATGACTGCGGTCGACGCCATCCGTTGGTCTCTTCTTGCAGGAGCAGCACTGTTCACATGTGGGATTGTACCTTTATTGAAATTAAAACCTGAAACTGTTTCGGAGGTATCGAAAGTAGAAGCAGTGATAAATCTTCCCGAACAAGACAGCGGATTTAAAATAAATGTACGCATTATTGTGTTATTTGCCTTTGCTCAATTGTTAATAGGAATTGGCTCGGGTCTAGTCATTCCTTATTTGAATTTGTATTTTGCCAATCGATTTGATGCTTCGTCCGCATTTATCGGATTAGTGCTTTCTCTTGGTTCGGCAATGACAGCTGTTGCGATGTTGATTGGTCCGATGCTGGTCAAAAAAGTTGGGAAAGTAAATGCCCTGGTGCTATTTCAGTTAGGGTCGTTGCCGTTTTTGTTTTTAACGGCTTTTACAACTTCCGTATGGCTTGCATCTGCTGGTTTTTTAATGAGACAGGCGTTAATGAATGCCGGTAATCCGATTCAAAGCGCGATTGCAATGGAAGTCGTCCATGATAAATATAAAGGATTAGCAAACTCCGTTAATCAAATGGTATTCAATATAGGGTGGGCAGTGATGGGTCCTGTTTCTGCTTTATTAGTGACGACATATGGCTCCTATTGGGGTTACGCCTATGCCTTTTCAATCACAGGTGTTTTATACATTCTTTCTTCCAGTTACTTTTATGTTGTATTTGGAWGAAAAAAACAGGTGTTGTAAGGGTTTTTTTACTTAAATCCGCTATGAGGAGTTGGACGGACTTGCATTATGATAAAGATTTGATGAATCGTTTAAAACGCCTGGAAGGACAAGTGCGAGGCGTCATCAGAATGATGGTAGGGTAAAGATTGCCGTGATGTTGTAACTCTACTTTCTGCTGTACGTTCTGCTTCAGATCGCACACTTGGATTGATTATCGCCAAAAATTTAGAAAACTGTATTATTGAAGCTAATGAAAGAGGCTCTTCTACAGAAACTGCCATTCAGGAAGCTGTCAGTATGTTGGTGAAAAGTAGATAAATGAGAAATAGCTGGAGACGCGAGATACAGGCGTTTCCAGCTATTTTTGTGTATGAAATAATCCTTCAATCGTAAACATGAAAGAGCATCAGCTCGTGAATCATTTTTTTTACAATTTCTTCGTCTGGAGGTATAGAACCGTTTGTCCAAGAAATGGATCCATCCGGTAAGTATTCACCAGAATAACGACTTTGCTTATAGAAAAATGAAAATGTCCAGCCAGGTAGTTGTTTGTTTTCAAACATGGGTTTGAAGCTAAAATGTTGCAGCATGATTGGGCTCCTTTCATAGGTAGAGACACACCTGCATACGCTAGAAAAAAGGCGTAAAGGAGTGGCCTAATGTTTAATGAACAATTAAAACAAGCCATATTAGACGAGTATCGAGATTTTTATTTTTATAAATCCATGTTGAAGCTGACTGATGATCCATACTGGCAATCGTTTATCAGGCATGCGATGGAGGACGAAAAAAGTCATTATGAAATGTTCCAACAACTCCATTATATGCTCACCGGCGAATTTGTACAAAATCCCCCTAAACCTAAACCACCAACTAACTTAAAGCAAGCAGCAAAAGAGTCGCTTGAAAAAGAGCTGGAAGCGACCGATTTTTATAAAGAAATGCTACTTACCGTTCCCTTACCCGAAGCCTACAATCCCTTTTTCATTGCCATGCATGACGAAATGGAACACGCGATCAGATTTTCTACGATGTACAATGCACTTTAAATGAGAGGTTCACATTTTTATCAATCTGCCTTTGTCTGTTATAATGAAAGGCAGATTGACAGAAAAAGGTGAACCAACTTGGACTTTATATGGACATTACTTTTCATGGCATTTATTGGTGCCTTAATCGGTGGGTATACGAATCACCTTGCGATTAAAATGCTGTTTCGGCCTCATGAAGCGAAATATATCGGCAAATGGCGTGTGCCATTTACGCCTGGACTAATTCCAAGGCGAAGAGATGAGTTGGCGAAACAACTTGGCCGAACGGTTGTAGAGCATTTATTGACACCAGAAACATTTAAACGACGTTTCTTCTCTGATGATATGCGAAGAAAAGCGGAGTTATGGATTCAAGGTCAACTAACGAAACATCTTTTTGAATCAGATATGACCTTACAGCAATGGCTTTCAAAAGCTGGCATCGAAAACGTTCCTGCACTTGTAGAAAATAAAATGGATTCCGTTATCGATGAACAATTCGAATCACTTGAATCCAAATTTGCATCAAAAACAGTGAAGGAGCTTGCACCCGAACAGTGGCAGAAACAAGCCGATGAACGCATTCCTGAAATTGTTTCGTATATGATTGCAAAAGGGGAAACCTACTTTGCTTCTGAAGAAGGACGGAAAACGGTTAAACGACTGATAGACGATTTCCTTTCGTCAAAGGGTACTTTTGGCAATATGATTCAAATGTTTATGGGAGAATCTTCTTCTATAGTGGATCGAGTGCAACCGGAAATTCAAAAATTCCTACGCGCACCTGGAACATTTGAACTTCTTACCAATGTTATTCACGGAGAATTGGACAAATTAAAAGATCGTCCCTTGCATGAATTGATTGGTGGGTTTGATTTACAGCCGGTAATAACGGTTGTAAAATCGTATGTCAAACAAGAGGTGGCACTTGAAAAACGTCTGGATGCTACGTTACAATCGTATTGGCCAGAGGGTGCTGATTGGACAGCCAATAACTTGACGCCCAAAATGACTGAATTTATTTTTACCCAAGGCGAAATAAAACTGGAAGAAACGATTCAACGATTAAAGCTTGAAGAGATGGTAGAAGAGCAAGTTGATTCTTTCCCTGTTGAACGCCTTGAAGATCTAGTATTGGGTATCTCTAAAAAAGAATTTAAAATGATTACGGTACTTGGGGCATTACTTGGTGGGCTTATTGGTTTAATCCAAGGTGGTATCATGTACTTAATCAATACTATGTAGGAGTGATCACATGTCAGTTAACATTTATGATGATATCAATCGATTAGAAACCACATTCAGAAAAACGTCAGAGTATGCTTCTGTACAAAAAGCAGTAGCAGCAGTAAAGACGGATGAACAAGCATTGGCGTTGTTTAAGAGCTTCCGTGACTTGCAAATGACACTGCAACAAAAACAAATGCAAGGTGAAGAAATCTCGGGAGAAGAACTTGAGTACGCTCAGAAAACGGCACAGCTTGCTCAATCGAATCCCAAAATTGAACAGATGCTTCAAGCTGAAATGGCGCTTAGTGGGTTAATGGAAGATGTTAACCGTGTATTAATGAAGCCTGTACAGGCATTATATGAAGGAATTTAAACCGGCGATTGCCGGTTTTTTTTATGGAGAAAGTAAATTAACTGAAAGAGGGTAATAAATGAAATAGAGGAAAACTGAAAGGTCCCAAAAAGCATTGCATGAGTTAGAAGGTATGCTATAATCTAAGAATCCTTTAAATTGTGTTACTTTACTTGAATGAAGACCACTGCTCACAACATGAGCAGTGGTTTTTTTGACATATATGAAAGAATAAATTTTCTAGTGTAAAGTTTTGCTATGTTCAGCTCCAAGTGCCAGCCTGCCTGCATCTAAGCTTCAATCCCTCATGAGAAAGCGGGGTTTCGATTCGATGCTTCCAGCGCCGGAATCAGACTAGAGTGGAACTATTTTTCTTATTTGCTTTTTATTTTGGACAAATAAAAAACAGACTCTACAATGTAGAGTCTGTTGAAAGGTTAAATTATGCTTTTTGAACGTTTGAAGCTTGAGCTCCACGAGCGCCTTGCTCAACGTCGAAAGTAACTTTTTGACCTTCGTCTAAAGATTTGAAGCCTTCACTTTGGATTGCTGAGAAATGTACGAATACATCGTCCCCATTTTCACGCTCGATAAAACCAAAACCTTTTTCTGCATTAAACCATTTTACTGTACCTTGTTCCATTTTTGTTGCCTCCTAGTGTGAAATTCACACAATGTAATACTATCCCTGCCCAAAGTGATCATTAAGACGATAAGTCTGAAACGTATACAAATCTTTTACACCGACAAAAATAATTCTTCTTTATCATAGCACCATTCTCTCGGATTAGCAACTGATTTGATTAACTGAAAAAAAACATAGTCTAAATGAATAGTTTATTCCATGTTCATTTATCAGTAGAAAGCTGATACAGTGCAGTTTCTGAATTGTATAGACTTAATCATTTCTTAATCGTTAACTTCTTATTAAGATGATGCCAAAAAGGATTCCTGTAATGATGAAAATAATAACTCCGAAAAAAATGAACCCATAAAGCAAAGAACTCATTCCACTGAATACATCTCCAACAAATGTCTTTGAATATTTCAAAATTTTATCCATTTCCTCGTTCCTTCCTACGATGATTTTCATAAGAAAAGCAAAATGATTTTCTTAAAGTATTTTGTTCGGTTTATTATTTTAGATTATACAGGAAAAAAATGTAAATCAATAGAGTGCTATCAAAATAGTTAYATAAATAAAAAGATGCTAACCGAGGTCAAAATTCCCATTGAAAGGTCAAAGACAATCGTGTTAAGATATCAATACAAGCTGCATTGTTCGTAACGATATTAAGTTTTAACCTTTAAGCTGTTGTAGGGAGTTTTTATAGAAACAGGAATGACATGCCACATTCACTTAGGTCAATGAGGACAGGCAGGATGGTTTCCGCGAACACCCACTTTGAGGAGTGGTGGTCTAAAACTTTCTTATTTTATTTACGGCAAAGGCGGCTTTCTTAATAAGTCTTTAATAGCAAGGATTTATATGCACTCTTACCAGAAATGGTGAGGGTGCTTTTTTGTGGTCAATTTCTCTGTTGGTGTTAATTTGGTGCAAACTTGCAACAGTTTGGTGCGTCATTTTTCTTTATATATCAGAGGTTTATTACGATTAATAATCAAAATTTGCATTAGAGTTGACTACGTATTTTTCATCTTCATAAAAACTTGTAAACGAGAAAACATCCATTGTCAGTTTCGTTTGATAAATACAAACATTTGTTCTATAATTAGAAATATATGTTCCGATAGTGAGGTAACTCATGAAACCCTTTACAGAAGTCGTATAGGTAGTAATGTTTAGATGGAGGATACTGATAATAGTGAATAATGAATCTTATAATATTTGGACATCATCGAAGGCAATTCACAATGATCTCCTTATTGCAAAGGAGCTACTATATAATAAGTGTGGATTTGACTGCACTCTCCCAAGAGCTGAATCTGAAAGTGCCGATTATGGCGCTTATACTTTTGAGATTAGCGGGTTATCTATTAAATATCGAGTAGCTAAGATAACTCCAACCAAGATAGGACAGTTTGTTACTTTATGGAAGAGGGAAGGTAAGGGACCTATTCAACCATTCCACAACTCGGATAATATAGATTTATTTATTGTAAGCACTCGAAAAGACAATTATTTCGGCCAGTTTATTTTTCCGAAATCTGTATTACTGGAAAAAGGAATAATATCAGACTGTAACCATGAAGGTAAACGAGCCATTAGAGTTTATCCACCCTGGGATAATACAACAAGTAGACAAGCGCTTAAAACTCAAAAATGGCAATTAGAATATTTCATGGAAATTATTGAAGATCAATCAATTGACTTAACTCGCGCAAAAAAACTGTTCCAGAGATAAAATGATTTTCATTCCAAAGATATAGTCAATATTTAATGAACCGCCTTATATAAATATAGCCCAGTTCCTAGATAGGAACTGGGCTATATTTATTGAATACTCTGTTAACGAATCGCAATGCCTATTGCATTAAATAAACAATATAAAAAAGGATAATACCGATATCTGCGAGTGTGTGGCTAATCACTGAAGCGGTGATGGATGTAAAAATCTTTCTAAAATAGCCCCAAAGCAAACCTGCAAGTRGGACTGGTATGGTTGCGATAACACTCAAAGGCATGTCAACGAGCGGAATCAGAACCAACAAATGATAGAGGGCATAAAAAAATGAAGTAATGATGACACTTCGCATGGTTCCTAATTTATCAAGATATCGCTTGTACATAAATTCACGCCAGTACCATTCTTCCAAAAATGGATTGATGCAAATTAATATGAAAATATAGAGCCACACAATCGGACCACTAAATTCCCACTGAACGAGTATATCCGAAACATGATCAATTTCAAATAAGTGACCCATTGCTAATGACAATGAGACGAAGATTGCAATGGCGCACAAAACTCCGCTAATAAGACCGGTCATAATGGATTTCAATGTTTTTTCAGTTTTGATGGATTGATAAAATGAAGATTTAAGTGCTGGGTTCCTAAAATAAGAAACAAAAGGAATAAAAAAAAGCCAGCTATAAAATAAACCGAATGTGATGGGAATCGATTCAAATATATTGATTCCTAAAAAAATCATAATTGTAGGACCGAAAAGGTAGATTACATTTTTCATGTTTCCTCCTGATTGATGGAATGACAAAATCATCTCGACTTTAGTATTGAAATTAAGCCCTTGGAATATTCGCTTGCCAATTAAATATAGCATCAAATGGAATTTTGACCCATATATCTTATGGATTTCAACAGACAATAAAGATTTTTAGTAATAATTAAAGGATTTATCCTTAGTTTCTCGAATAATAATATTATGAATGACTATTCACTCTGAGAGAGGTGTCTACTTTGACATATGAAACAGTAAGTGTAGAAAAAAATGGACGCTTGGCGACGTTGACTTTGAACCGTCCTCAAAGCATGAATGCAATGAACGCTTTAATGATGAGAGAAATTGCGGAAGCACTGGAATGGTTRCACGAAGAGAAAGATGTGCAGGTGTTATTAATCAAAGGAGAAGGACGTGCTTTTTCGGCAGGTGGTGATATTAAAGCAATGTTGGATCCGGAAAGTCCAATGGATATTGACTCAGTCATGGGCGATATATCCCGTCTGGCGAAGGCACTTTATACTCTTCCTATGGTTACGATTGCTTCTGTTCATGGGGCAGCAGCAGGACTGGGGCTTAGTTTAGTGCTTGGGTGTGATGTTGTCATTGCAGAGGAAAACAGTAAACTTGCTATGAACTTTATTGGCATTGGCTTGATTCCAGACGGAGCAGGACATTTCTTCTTAAAAGAAAGAGTGGGTATTCCGAAAGCTAAGCAACTGATTTGGTCAGGTAAAGTGTTGAATGGACACGAAGCCTTATCCCTTGGCTTAATTGATGAAGTGACGGCTGAAGGAAAGGCTTATGATTATGCGGAACTTTCGGCAGCAAAATTCTTGTCTGCACCTTTGAAAGCAATGATTGCATCTAAACAAATATTACATACGCAACATGTACATGAATTGGAGCGTGTTCTGGCACTTGAAAGCACATCTCAATCAGCAATGCGTCGGACGAAGGATCATTTGGAGGGCATACAAGCCTTTGTGGAAAAACGAAAACCAAGTTTTAAAGGTATATAAAAAAATCTGCTTGTAGCGAGATTCGCTTCAAGCAGATTTTTTTATACGTGAAATAAAATTAATTTCCCGGAATTATTGACCAAGCGATGTGTCTGATCGGTAAAGTCTTTTTCATCGATTAAATCTTGTCCTTTTGCTTTTGCTTCCTCATCAGAGGCAAACTCCCAAGTCTCTTCGACGATTAATTTCCCTGTTTTTTCAAACGCTGTGAATTTATAAGATTTCAAAAATATCAAACCCCTTTGAAATGAATATAACTTCATTATACAAGTTTTTAAAAAGAAAAAATAGTTTGTGAATTACACTTGACATATTTTGGATAAGTAAAGTAAGCTTTACGTAAAGTTAACTTTACGTAAAGGAGGGATGATGGTTGAAGAATTTCGTGAAAGAGAAGCGTATGGAATTAAATATGACGCAAGATGATCTTTCCGAAAAGTTAGATGTATCAAGACAAACCATTATTTCGTTAGAAAAAGGAAGATACAATCCGTCCATCAATTTGGCATTTAAATTAGCACGATTATTTAGTTGCACGATTGAAGACTTATTCGTTTATGAGGAGGATGAAAAAGGTGTTTGACAATGTTGATAATTTAGCTGGATTGTCTGGATTCTTTTTCGGTTTTTTGACAGTTGCCATCGTACTTTACTTCAATTATAAAATTGGCAAAAAGAAACGAAGATTTGATGAACGTTACCATCAAATGCATACCCGTGCACGGTCGATTGCCTGGAGCATATCAACTTTCTGTATCGTAGGTGCCTGGATGGCCTCAATAATTGTGGAAGGAGCAGGTTTTTCATTTTTTATCTTAACGTTTGTATATGTTGCGCATATGATTGCGTATTTGATTAGTAGTATAGTTGTCGAGAAAAAATTCTAAGGGGTGTTCACATGACATTACAGATAGAACATGTAACGAAGAAATTTGGGGATTTCACTGCAGTCAAAGATTTATCCATGTCTGTTAAACAAGGGAGCATGTTTGGTTTTCTAGGTGCGAATGGCGCTGGCAAAACGACTACTTTCCGCATGATTCTTGGATTATTGGATCCAACAGAAGGGGCCATTACTTGGAATGGCCAACCAATCAGTTATGAAAACAGTACACATATCGGGTATTTGCCTGAAGAACGTGGACTCTATCCAAAAATGAAAGTGGAAGATCAGCTGGTTTATTTAGGTCAGCTCCGCGGCATGAAAAAGAACGATGCCAAAATTGCAGCACATCAATGGCTTGAGCGATTTGAAGTGCCTCACTATGCAAATAAGAAAGTGGAAGAACTCTCGAAAGGAAATCAACAAAAAATACAAGTGATTGCCTCTGTAATACACAAGCCTTCGTTAATCATTTTAGATGAGCCATTCAGTGGGCTGGATCCGGTCAATGTAGAAATTTTGAAAAAAGCGATATTGGACATTCAAAAAGAAGGCGCAACAATTGTCTTTTCCAGTCATCGTATGGACCATGTAGAAGAACTGTGTGAACAGCTTTGCATCATGCATCACGGGGAAGCAATTGTCAGAGGATCTCTACGTGAAGTGAAAAGAGGATTTGGACGTCAAAACGTTCGATTGAAAGCGGATTTCGATCTTTCCTTTTTAAGTGACATGGAAGGTGTGAATTCATTCAAGCCTTCCATCGAAGGTGGACTATTTCAAATTTCGGAAGAACAAACTGCACATGAATTATTGCGAATGGCCTTAACGAAAGGTGATATTCGATATTTTGCAATTGAAGAACCATCCCTTCAGGACATCTTTATTGAAAAGGTGGGAAAAGAACATGCGTAATTTCTGGACAATATTTAAACAATCATTTTGGACGAAAGCTAAAACGAAATCTTTTGTGATTACGACACTCATTGTGATTGCCGGGATTTTCCTGATGGCCAACATTGCGACCATAATTACCAAAATTCAAGATGCAGGTGTATTTGATGGGGGAGCGGAGAAAGATACAATTTACGTTGTTGAAGAAGATGGAAAATTGCTCAGTCAACTTCAGCAGCAATTAATGGCTTCGGAAAGTGATATCACTTTAAAAGCTACCAGCAAATCAGTGGAGGACCTGGAGCAGCAAATTACAGATGAAAAGATTGCTAGTTTCTTAGTGTTGAAGTTAGATGAATCAGATACTATCCAAGCGACTTATATATCTAAAAATGCTACTGATTTTGAGCAACCGATGCAGGTTCGTGAAGCACTTCAAACCGTGCAGACAAATATTAAAGCAACTTCTTTGGAACTGTCACCAGAAGAAGTCGGACAATTATTTTCACCAATTCAATTCGAACAGGATGCGGTAAGTGCCTCATCTAAATCAGAAGAAGAATTGAGTCAGGCGCGCGGATTGGTATATGTATTGATTTTTGTCATTTATTTTGCCGTGTTCTACTATTCAAATATGATTGCAATGGAAGTTGCAACTGAAAAATCTTCAAGGGTTATGGAAATCATTATTTCGAGTGTTTCTCCCGTTAAACACATGTTTGCGAAAATTGCAGGTGTGGGCACGTTAGGCTTGTTGCAGATTGCGATATTCGGAGTGGCTGGTTTTACCGCCTTGAAAACAAGTTCGTCTGATTTGACGTCCGGTGTATTTTCCTTTTTTGGTTTTTCAAATGTCAGCATCAGTACGATGATTTTCGCTGTTATATTCTTCCTTCTCGGCTATTTCCTGTACGCAACTCTTGCAGCGTTGCTTGGCTCACTCGTGAGTCGAACTGAAGATGTGCAACAGCTATTGTTGCCTATGACTTTTTTAATAATTATTGCGTCATTCATTGCTTTTTCGGGTCTTGGAAATCCGGAGGCATCATATGTTCAGTTTGCATCATACTTCCCATTCTTTACACCGCTGGTTATGTTCCTTCGTGTTGGGATGCTTGATTTGCCTATTTGGGAACCACTATTGGGTATTGGAATATTATTAGTCACTATTTTCATTTTGGGCTGGTTCGGCTCACGGGTATATCGTGGGGGGGTATTGATGTACGGTGCCTCACAATCGTTGAAAGACATTAAGAAGGCATTGGATTTAGGAAGAAAATAAATAGAATCACTAGTAAAAGTGGGGCATAAAATGTCCCGCTTTTTTCTTTTGCAAAAGATATTTCTTTGTTCACCAGAACTGGAATCTGCCTTTCTGGCAAGTAGCATTTTTTACGTGAGAATGATAAAATGAGAACAAATATTCGTTTTTTGAAGGAGGGACATTATGACATCCATTCGCTTTTTCCACGTGGCTGATTTACACCTTGATAGTCCATTTAAAGGTGTTACATCGATGCCAGAACATCAGTTTAAGACTCTCCGTGACAGTACGTTTAAAGCTTTTCAAACACTGATTGAAACGGCCGTTCAAGAAAAACCGGATTTCATTTTAATTGTCGGGGACATCTATGATGGAGAAGATCGTAGTTTACGTGCACAACATAAGTTTCAGGAAGGGATGGAAGTGCTCAACCGTCATCAAATTCCTGTATTTCTTTGCTACGGAAATCATGATCATCTTGGAGGCAAATGGACACGCTTTCGACTTCCGGAAAATGTCCATGTATTTCGGGATAAAGTAGAAAAAGTGAATGTTCAAATTCGACATCATGATGTATACATAAGTGGTTTCAGTTATCCGGAACGCCATGTGAAAGAGTCCATGACGACAATGTACGAAGATGCATTCCAGACGGATGCATTTTACATTGGTATGCTCCATGGCAGCTTGGCAGGGGATACGACACACGCCGTTTATGCACCATTTACTAAAGAAGAACTTATCAATAAAAATTATGACTACTGGGCGCTTGGTCATATACACAAGCGACAAGTTCTCCATTCGGAGCCACCCATTGTATACCCAGGAAACATCCAGAGCCGTCACCGGAACGAAAAAGGTCCAAAAGGATTTTATGATGTCTTCCTTGAAAAAGGCAACGCGCTATTTAATTTCATACCGACTTCGTCAATTATTTACGACCAAATAAATTGTTCGTGTAAGGGAATTGTTCATGCTAACGAATGGTTTGAAACAATCGATTCGGCAATTGAAAATTTCCGCAATGTTCATGGTGCTGGCGTTCTTKAGATTAATCTAACGGATGTTGATGCCAATACGTTAACAATGCTAGAAGGTACTCCACTTGAAGAGTGGCTGTCAATGGTACGGGAGACACAAGAGATGAAAGAGCCTCATATTTGGGTACATGCTATTACATTTGATGCTATAGATGCATTTGAAATGGAATCAAGCGGAATGACTGAACAGGTGATTTCCGTCATGGACACGTGGGATACACAACAATGGAAAGAAATTATTAGTGATGTCTATCAACACCCAAGGTTGAGTCGATATATTGAAAGACTGAATGACAATGACTATGAGACGATTCACTCAGAGGCTCGAACTTTTATCCAAAAAGAACTTGTAGGAAAGGAGTGAAGACCTTACATGCGTATTCAGAAACTGGTGATTTATGGATTCGGACAACATGAAAATGTAACGATCAATCTGAAAGATGGAATCAATGTATTCTTCGGAAACAATGAAGTGGGAAAAACGACCATTCAACAATTCATTTTGGCGGTGATGTTCGGGTTCCCGCTCCGCAATCAATCCAATATGAGATATGAACCAAAAGGTGGCGGTCGACACGGTGGACAAGTTCATATCAATCATTCTGAGTTCGGTCACGTGGTGATTGAACGAGTCAAAGGTAAATCTGCCGGAGATGTAACAGTCTTTTTCGAAGATGGTACGCGAGGCGATGAAGAAACGTTAAAAAAAGTACTTTATCGATATGATCGAAACTCCTTTGAATCGATTTTTTCTTTTTCTATTCATCAATTGCAAAACTTTGACAAGATGACCGAAGTAGAGCTAAGTCGTACTCTTCTTTCCTCAGGAACAACGGGCGTAGACACGCTGACGAAGCTGGAGCAACGGGCGACAAAAGAAATGAGTGGCTTATTTAAAAAATCTGGCAGAAATCCAGAAATGAATATGAAAATAGAAGAAATCCGCATGTTGGACCAGAAGCTCAAAGAAGCACGAGCGGAAATCGATCAATACGAACCAGCCATTTTACGCATTGCTGAAATTGATGGAGAACTTGAAAACTTGAATCATGTTGAGCTGCATGTCAAACAACAAAATGAGCAATTTGCTAAACTCCTTCAAGCTAAACCATTACTGGAAAAACAGAAACACCTTCAATCAGAACTTGCTATCAACCAACAAGCAAATTTTCCTATAGAAGGAATTCGACGGTACGAGAAAGCTAAAGATCGCATGCACGAAGCCAAAATTCAAGTGGAACAGCTACAATCTGCTAT